>JAFDIX010000915.1 GCA_019307805.1 Deltaproteobacteria bacterium
GGGGAAAACGATTCTGCAGGGCGCGCACCTCCCCATCATCCAGATCTCCTTTGCCGGACTCCAGGAGGCGAATGGTTTCTACGACTCTGTGGCGATATTCATCCAAAGAGATGGGCTCTCCCCGGGTTTCCCGGCCATAGGCAAGACAACAGACGAGCAGAATCAGAGCCAGAGACCAAGGCCCGCAACATGCTCTTGCCATTCGGATTGTAGATTGTATCAACAAATCAATATCTTCCGGGAAAACAGTAGGATATGGTCTGTTTCGGAGAATAGGGTAAAGGGGAATGCCTGTCAAGCAAACCGGACTGAGAAGCTGCAATGCCAAGATGCCTGGAGGCTGATAATGAAGAGTGGTCTTCCGTCTTCGCCTACGGCTACGCCGCGACAAGATGGCGCGCCAAGGAGGACGCAGAGGTTTAGTATTATCTGTCTCGGAAAAGAAGAACAATCACGAATCCGGCGTCGCCAAAAGGCTTCCGCCGTCGCTGAAGCTATGACGTGACAATATGCCGCGACAAGAGCACCCCAGTGAAATGGTCGCTTTCAGCGGATTTCACGGGGCAGGCGAAAAAGAGGGGTTGTTTTACGATAAAATAAAATATCTCTTCTCAGCGTCTCTGCGTCTCTGCGCGAGATTGATCCTTTATTCGCCTCCGGTGGACCCCATCGACCGGTGAGTCATGATCCTTTGGGCTTCCTCCAGGCCCAGCTTCACATCTGCCAGCCCCGCGCGCCCATCCCCATGGTAATCCGTCCCGCCGGAGACCAGTAAATTTTGTCTTCGCGCAATAGCACCATAATGGGAGATGGCCTCGGCCCTCAATGCAGTGCCATAGGGATAGAATACCTCAATACCGTCCAGACCCCGTGCAACAAGGGGGTCAAGGATCATCCCGTCAAAGTCTTCATAGCTCACTTTGTGGTGATCTACTGCCGGATGGGCCAAAAGGGTGACTGCCCGGGTCTGTTGAAGCAGATCAAGCCCTTCCATGACGCCCCTTTCCTTAAAAGGTTCCTTTTTGAACGTGTTGAGTACCCCCTGGTATTCCCTTGCACGCTCCTCTGCTGCCCTTTCCCCCATGCCTTCCGACCTGTAAATTTGTGCGAGTCTATCAATTTTGGACTGATCCGGTCTCAAACTGTAGAGTGTAATCCGTTCCTTTGTGGATATGGGAAGAATGTCTTCCCAGTAGTCAATGATTGCCTGATAGGTGATGGGAATGGGATGTTGGATAATGTCTCCTTCTTTTCCCACGGCCCTTAACCTGCGTTGATTTCGCTCCTCTGCCCTCGCCTCGAGAATTTCTATGACCTCCTCAGCAGAACCATATCTCTCTGCCAGGCCATCCAGATTGATCTCATAGGCAATTTTCACCCGTGCATCCAGATCCCGCTTTCTCCTGTTGATGCACCTAAAGCGGCAATGTTCCCCCAGTATGGCATCAATTTTTTGAAGTTCCCCCTGACGGTTATTCTCATTGAGCCGGGGAAAAAGGCCGATGAGATGAATGATGAGCCTGGATGTTTCATGCACAAGGCTCAGCTCGATACCGGGGATAAATGTCTTTGGACCTGATCCTGTGTCCGATTCGTACTGTGTTTTTGCACGGAACAGTGGCTCGATCCCTGACATGGAATCGTGGTCCGTCAGGGCAAACACTTCCAGGCCCGCCTCTTCATAGACCTCCCTCACGAGCTGTGCCGGGTTCAGGGATGCATCTGAAAAAAATGTGTGTGTATGTAAGTTTGCAAACGCCATGGGGATATTCTGCCTATCTTTGGATGCCTTTGACCCTTCTCGCATGTGCCCGTTTTGACCCATCAATACCTAGGGTCGGCTCTCTTCGGTGCGGAGATTAGGTTAAAGGATTCCTTCTGTCAAGTGATAAGGCCCAGGCATAAAAAACGCAGATATCCTTTCCCATTGACATATTAAAAATAATTAAAATTCTTAATTTTTTATTGCAAATTACCTTTCTATTGTATATTTATTCTAATTGACAAAAAATTATTAACCTGAACTCTCAACGAAAGGAGAAACTGGGCATGAAAAAGGGTAAATGGTTTTTAGCGGTGGTTTTGGTGGCTTCAGCAGCCTTTTTACTCACCCACATTTCCATCACTCAAAGTGGCAGCGTTGCGGATAAAATCGCGGAGCAATTTAAAAAAGAATCCAAACCTGCAGATCCCCTTCTCCCTGCCGGCGTGACCGTTAAACCGGGTTTTGAGAAGGGCGTCGGGCCTGACATTGGGAGTGCCCAGATGGTCCAGGGGGAGGCCCTGGTCGTCCATAAGGGGCAGTCCGTTGCCTATAAGT
>JAFDIX010000185.1 GCA_019307805.1 Deltaproteobacteria bacterium
GCAGTGGCCCCAGTTTTCCAGGTCTTTGGAAGAGTAAAAGACGGGTGTGGGCTTTCCCGTGGTGCCGGAGGATGCATGGATTCTGATGATATCCTCCTGCGGGATTGCGCACAGACCATAGGGGTAATTATCCCTGAGATCGGATTTTGTCATAAAGGGAAGACGGGTGATGTCATCGAGGGACCGGATATCTTCCGGGGCGATTCCCGCACCATCCAGCTTTTTCCTGTAGAAGTCTGTATTATCATAGGCGTACTTCACCGTTTCCCCCAGTCTTGCGCCCTGAAAGGCCCATCACGAGACATGGTCTCCATTTTCTCATCCCAGAATTCCATAGTTCCCTCCATTTCAAGATTCGCTCTGGGGGCCTTCCATGATTTTTCCAAGAACACTGCGTGTGTATAGTATGGTAATAACGGCCGCACACCAGGTAATGGCGAAAATCCCCCACCAAATACTTGTCAACCTGACCTCCAGTACAAACACCAGGACATAGAAAACAATAATCGGCGCTACTATCTGCCGGGATAAGCCAATCCAAATGGCATACATGGGCCGCTTCACACCCTGAAGCACCGCCACATTGGCAAAGAGCACCACATAGGCATAAAAAACCAGGGCATCGATTCTCAGATAGGTTGTCCCGATCCCGATCACCCCTGAATCCTCGGTAAATATGCCCATGAGATAGGGGGCAAAAATAATCACCCCGGCCCCGCCCAGGACCATGAGCACAGCCCCATAGAACAGAACCTTGTTGATGGTTTCCCGGATGCGTTGAAACAGCCTGGCCCCATTGTTTTGGGCGACCAAAGTGAGGGTTGCCACATTGAGGCCGATGGTCGGTGCCAGGGCAATCTGCTCCACCCGCATGGCGGTCCCGTAGGCGGCAACCGCCTCCTTGCCAAACTGGCTGATGAAATAGGTGATCACATACATTCCGATCCCCACCGACAGAATACTTACGGTGGCCGGAAATCCCTGGCGGGCGATCTCCTTGACCATGCCCCATCGGGGAAGAAAAGCCCCCATGGTCTTGCCATCCAGCACCCCCGTGCCATAGACGCGCATGCCCAGATAAACCGCTCCGATCACCTGTATCAGGACCGTGGCCAGGGCAATGCCCATAATTTCCATGGGGGGTATCCCGAGGCCGCCGTAAATGAACCATGGATCGAGGAGGATGTTGAGGATGAATCCCCCGATCAGAAAGTTTCGAAAGGACCTCGTATCCCCCTGGGACGTCAATATCGCGTTGAACATATAGACCAGCATGAAGAAAAAGGAGCCCAGGAAAATGGTATTCATATAAATGGATACCATTTCCAGATACTCCCCTGAGGCACCCAGGAAAATGAACAAAGGGGGAGAGATCCAAATACCTGCAATGGTAATCAGGACCGCGATGAACACTCCGAAGGTGACTCCCTGTATTGAAAAGAGCTGTGCCTTTTCGCGGTCTCCCTCACCCAATGCATTTCCAATGAGGGCCGTTGCCCCCGTCGAAATACCCGTTCCCATGGCCAGGATAATAAAGTAGACCGGCAAAGAAAGGGAGAGCGAGGCCAGGGCCTCGGTGGAGATGAGTCCCCCGAAAAATGTGTCCACCACGTTGTACATGGTGTGGAAAAAATAGCCGATGCAGGCAGGCACCGCCAGTTTCCGGATCAATTTCGGAATGGGCTGGACAGTCAAATAATTTTCCGGGTTCATGCCTTCCACTTAGGCTTCCGTCCTCCGCATATAGATTTCCAATCGTCCCACGCCCATGGACAGGCAAAAGGTCAACACAAAGTAGAGAAACGTAATGGTGATCCAGACCTCAAAAGTGAGATAGGTTGCCGACATCAATTCCATTCCCTGAAAGGTCAGTTCCTGGATCGATATAATCGATACGATGGCTGAGTCTTTGACCGTAGAAATGAACTGGCCCGCCAGGGGGGGCAAAATCCGCCTTGTGGCCTGGGGCAATATAATATGGTGTAATTGCTGCCACCGGGACAGGCCAAGGGCATAGGATGCCTCCCACTGGCCCTTTTCAATGGACTGGATCCCGGCCCGTATGATCTCTGTGATATAGGCGCCTTCGAAAATGGCCAGGGTGATGACAGCAGAAAGGAATGCCGGAATTTGCGATACGGGACCAAACAAAAAAACCAGGAGGGACAAGGATGCCCGGGGGAGGGATTCCATGAATGCCTCTACCCCCAGGGCCGTCATGATCTGGTCTCCCAGGAAGAAGTAAAAAATAAATATCAGTACCAGGGGAGGCAGGTTGCGAACGGATTCCACATAGGTCCGTCCCAACAGTCTCCTGAAGAGCCTGGGACTGACACGGCAAAGCCCCATGACCGTGCCGAAAATGGTTGCCAGCAGGGCACTCCAGATGCTGAGCCTGATGGTTGTGAAGAGGCCGTGCATGAGGAGGTTCGGGGTCCAACCTCCGCCCGCTTCGTCATATCGAAAGAGATATTGGGGGATGGCTGCCCAGTTCCAATGGTAATTGAGCCCCATCTTCAACCGGACCATCACATAGGCCAGGAAGGCGGCAATGAAAAGTGCCAGGACCCCGTCCACCCATGAAAATTTTTTTCTCTGTTTCCTCAAAACCACCTGCCCATTACAAATGAATCAAATTCGCATCCATCGAGAAATCAAGGATTTCTGAATGAGGTGTTTAGCTGTCAGCGTTCAGCTCATTCTGTTGTTGTTTGAGGTTTTTGCTGACCGCTGAATTCTGACTGCTGATAGCACTCATCCGGAAAAGATATTTCCGGATGAGTGCTACTTCAGCATCCCTTCCCAGTCCCTGGTTTCAAACCAGTAATGCTTTCTCTCCCTTAACCAGCCCTCAGCCTCTGTCACCCGGATCCAGTTGTTTAAATAGTTCAGGGTATCAAGATCCCCTTTCCTTATGGCAAACCCGATAGGCTCCCTGGTGAAAGTTTCTTTGAGGGGGAGGAACAATCTATCAGGGTATTTCAGTGCCTGAAAAGCGGGCATGGGGGCCGACCCCACCGTTGCGTGGGCCCTGCCGTTAACCAGTTCCTGGTAGGCCTGTGACTCATGGTCAAACATGCGCAACTGTGCCATGGGCATGTATCTTTTTATCGCCGCAACGGCCGTAGACCCCAGTCTTGCTGAAATCACGACATCCTTTCGGTTGAAGTCCCCAAGATCGTGAAATCCGGCGGCCAGTTTCCTGTGTGCGACCAGGGACATGCCTGTATGATCATAGGGTATGCTGAAGTTGACCTTCAGGTTGCGGTCAGGTCGGATCCCCATGCCCCCGATAATGATGTCAAATTTCCCTGTGAGGAGAGCAGGGATAATGCCGGACCACTGTGTGGGGACAAATTTCACCTTGACGCCCATATCCCGAGCAAGCCTCGTGGCCACCTCCACCTCAAACCCGACCAGCTTCCCTGTCTTGTCCTTCATGGCCCAGGGCACAAACGTGGACATGCCGACCTTCAAGACTTTGCGTTTGAGCACCTGTTCCAGGGCACTCTCCCTGGTCAGTTGTTGCTGGACCTCTCCTGCGTACCCCCCATTCGTGGCTGTGATTAAAAACAGGGCCATTGCCATGATCCCCAGCCTCCATGGTCCCCTTTTCATGCCAATCTCCCTTCAATGTTGTTATAGGATCTGCCTCAGAAAACGCCTTGTCCTCTCCTCTTTTGGATCTTCAAAAAATGGCTCTGCAGCGCCCTGCTCCACAATGCGCCCATTCTCCATAAGAATGACCCGGTCCCCCACCTCCCTTGCAAAACCCATTTCATGGGTCACCACAATCATGGTCATCCCTTCCCGGGCGAGGGTCTTCATCACCTCCAGCACTTCACCGATCAACTCAGGATCCAGGGCGCTGGTCACCTCGTCGAAGAGCATGACTTTGGGCTTCAAGGCAAGGGCCCTTGCAATGGCAACACGTTGTTGCTCGCCCCCGCTGAGCTGCCCGGGGTAACGATCCGCCTTTGCCTCAAGACCAACTTTACCTAGGAGAGCCATTGTCCTTTCCCGCACCGAATCCTTGTCCCTTCGGAGCACCACTTTCTGGGCCAGGCCCACATTGTCATACACTTTCAAGTGAGGGAACAGATTGAAGGATTGAAAGACAATGCCCACTTCCTTTCGGATTTGCCGACGATGGGCTCTTTTCTCATCCAGCGGAATGCCGTCTATGATGATGGAGCCACTGTCGATTTCTTCGAGACCGTTAAGACATCTCAGAAGGGTTGATTTGCCGGATCCGGAGGGCCCGATGACGACGACCACCTCCCTTTTTCGGATTTCGGCTGAAAAGTCCCTGAGCACCCGGAGACCCTGTGGATAGGTCTTGTTAATCTTTTGAATATTGACAATGAGATCTCCCAGCTTTTTTTCTTCCACGGTGTTCCCTCGGTTGTCAGGCCTCAATTCTGGTGATCCCTTCTATCCTGTTGACCAGGATGGAGAGCGTCAGAGTGATGAGCAGATATATCCCTGCAATGGTAAACCACAATTCGAAGGTCAGGTAGGTCTCTGCAATAATGGCCCTCCCCTGCATGGTCAGATCATAGATGGCGATGGTGCTCACCAGAGCAGAATCCTTTATCAGGGATATGGCCTGCCCGGTCAGTGAAGGCAAGATACGCCTCAGTGCCTGGGGCAAAATAATATATCGGTAGGCATGATAGATACTGAGACCAAGGCCGTGGGCTGCTTCCCACTGCCCTTTGTGGATGGACAGGATACCTGCACGAAATATCTCGGATGCATAGGCCCCCTCAAAGAGGCTGAGGGCAAGCACGGCCGATGAAAACCGACTGATCCCAAGGACTGGAGAAAGCACGAAATACATGAAAAGGATCTGCACAAGAAGGGGGGTATTTCTTATCAGTTCCAGGTAGACCCTGGCCAATCCCCGGGCCAGGGGCGAATGTGATAACCGGAAAACAGCAGTTACCAGGCCGAAAATCAAGGCCAGGACAAGACTCATCCCCGTGATCTGCAGGGTGATCAAAAGCCCCTTCAGGAGAGGACCGGCTACCATGGTTCCATTATCAAAGGAAAGGATATATTGAGGAACCCGATACCACTGCCAGTTGTATCCCATCTTTTCTGTGCCGCGCACCAGAACCCAGAAGATTGCGGCGATCACCAATACAAACTTTGTGAGATCCAACCAGGGGGACCATCTCCTTAAGCACGGAATTCTGTTCAAGAATGGGAAAATATCCATTGTTATGAGACGAAAATATTAGGTGTTTTCAAAATCCCGGATTTTGCAAGTGATAATGTCTTCCCCTTTTAGCACATTATCCTTGAGGGCAAAACCGTATTAATAAAAAAGGCCTGTCACCCTGTTTAGGGCGGCAGGCCTTTTGCTTTGCAGCTCATGGGGGTTTGCCTATTCCTCCATCTTCAGTGTCACATAAAGTGTCGTCCCTTTGCGATTGATAAGGAAAAGGATCGTATCCCCGGTTTTATAATCTTCGATTTTTTCCTCATAGGCTTCCAGATCTTTGATTTCTTCCTGATCTACTTCAAGGATAATGTCGCCGGGTCTTATGCCGGCGTCTTTGGCAGGTGAATTTGCATCAACCCGGACCACGACGACGCCCTTATCCTCGGAGAGGTCCAATTTGCGGGCGAGTTCCGGCGCGATTTCCTTTACGGTCATGCCCAGCTTGGGCTTGACTTCCAAGGCTGCGGGAGCCCCTTTCTCTTCCTTGATCTCTCCGACCTCAACCTCGAATTCCTTTTTTCGTCCCTTGCGAATGAGCTCGACAATGACCTTTTTTCCGACCGGTGTGGATGCTACGATATAGGGCAGTTCACTCATTTCTTTGATCTCTTTTCCGTCAAAGGAAATGATGACATCTCCACGTTTAATACCTGCCTCCTCAGCCGGTCCGCCGTCCATGACATCCGCTACCAGGGCCCCCTTCTCATCTTTGAGGCCCAGTTTTTCCTTAAGTTCTTTGTTGATTTGCTGAATCATGACGCCCAGCCAGCCCCGGACCACCTTTCCTTTTTTGAGCTGTGGGAGCAGGTCTTTGACCATATTGATGGGAATGGCAAAACCGATCCCTATGCTCCCGCCGGTCCCTGAAAAGATGGCCGAATTGATGCCAACCACTTCACCGGCAGTATTCAGGAGAGGGCCGCCACTATTTCCCGGGTTGATGGAGGCATCGGTTTGAATGAAGTTGTCGTAGGCCCCGGCACCGATTTTCCTGTACTTGGCACTGACAATGCCGGAAGTTACCGTACTGCCCAGGCCGAAGGGATTCCCAATGGCAATCACCCAGTCGCCGACCTCCAGTTTCTCAGAATCCCCCAGAGACAAGGGCGTTAGTGGATGGTTATTGGTCAGGATATGGCCTTCCTTATCAATGATAAAACCTGATCCAAGACTCCTCTGCTTGAATTCCTTTGGCATGTGGTCCCTGAAATATTTCTCAAAAAAATCCTTGAGGGGATCGTCCTGACCAAAGGGATGGGGTGACCTCTGGGGGCCCTTTACAACTTTTACAGTCCTGATATTCACCACCGATGGTTTGGTCTTTTTCACCAACTCGGAGAAGGAGCCCGGTGCGCCGGGTAAAATCGAACTGCTCTGGGCCCTCGGTTCCGATAACGGCCCTGCGAGCAAGATGAGCGCCGCCAGGAAGCAGAAGATTGCCCATTTCAACAACCACGTTCTTTTCATATTGTCCTCTTTATCCCTTTCCAACGATGCCCTTTATCCTCCATTGATTTTGTTTTTCAAAACAGAGGATACTTTGAAGGTCACTACCCTTCTTTCACCCAGCATCAGATCGTCCCCTGTTGCAGGGTTTCTACCTCTCCTTCGTTGCTTGTTCTTCACGCAAAATTTTCCGAACCCGGATATCAGGACATCTTCTCCCTTTTCGAGACTGCCCTT
>JAFDIX010000916.1 GCA_019307805.1 Deltaproteobacteria bacterium
GTCTTTTAACTGCCCGGGATGTTCTTTTGTTTCCAGTAATAATTTTGCAGCTCCCAGAACTGTCTGGGATGAAAGAAAAAGTGCGTCTTTTCTGGAAAGACCCATCTTTACCCCGGCATCGGCAAGAGCATCGACGATCAAAAAAATATACGCAGGACCACTGCCGCTTAGCCCTGTGATGGCATCCATTAAAATATTTTCTTCGATAAAAACGCTTTTTCCCACAGAGTCGAAGATAGCCTTGGCCAGTTTGATATCATCCTTGAGGGTATGCTTTCCGGCAGCAATAGCTGAAGCACCCTCTTTAACAAAAGCAGCGATATTCGGCATGACACGAACAAGACGCAGTTCTTTCTTTACACAAGATTCTATGGCTGCCAATGGAACACCTGCGGCAATTGAGATTACAAGTTTGGACATATCAAGACCGGGAGCTGTTTCTTTTAAGACCGAAGCCAGAATCTGGGGTTTGACGGAATAAATAATAATTTCAGATTCCTTGATTGCAGCTGTGTTGTTTGTTGTAGTGGCGACCCCATATTTATCCTTGATTGACTCAAGAGAATCTTCCCGAATATCCGCGCAGATGATATTATCAGGGCTCGATTTATGGGAAGAAACAAGTCCGCTTACAAGGGCTTCTCCCATATTTCCTGTGCCGATAATACCGATTTTTTTGTCTTTCAGCATGGCTTGAATTCTCCTTAATTTTATGATTTATTAATCAAAATCCAGTACATTAGAGGGAGAACTTTTTTTAGTCAAGGAAAAATAAAAAGATATCATCCTTAAGAAAAACCTTTAAACTCCTTCTTTTAAAATGAGTTATTCTGATTTTGTTTTTCCAAATGTATTTACCATGGGAATATTTCTTTAAATCCTTTTCTTTTTTCATTGAGAATGATATTTAAAGCCTGCCCGTTCATCTCAAAAAAAAACCACAGGAGTGCAATTATGACTGAATTGAAAATGAAAGAGGTTAAAACAACAAGCTATAAAAGACCGGACATCGAAAAAGGATATACAAATCAAACGCTGCATATTAATATTTCCGACGCTGCTGTTTCAATTAAGCCGGTTACAAAAAAAATGAAAGAAGTATTTATCGGCGGGAAAGGCTTTGACCTCTGGCTGCTGTGGAATGCCGTTAAACCGGATACTAAATGGAATTCATCTGAAAACGAAATATGTATCGCATCCGGTCCTCTGGGGGGGACTCCCGTTTATCCGGGTTCAGGGAAAAGTATCGTGACAACTATTTCTCCAACAACCGGCTCTGTTATAGATTCAAACGTGGGTGGATATTTCGGCCCTTATCTTAAATTTGCCGGGTTTGATGCTCTGGAAGTCCAGGGAAAAGCTTTAGAGGATGTAGTGATTTTTATAGACGGTATAGACGGGAAAATTCAGATTTTAGAGACATCCGGATTACCTGACAATTCTTATGAGATATCAGCCATTCTGACGGAGCATTTTGGAAAAGAAAAACCCCGCAGCATTTCCGTGGTTTCCACAGGGCCCGGGGCAAAACATACGCTTATCGGATGCCTGAACTTTACATGGTATGACGCAAAGCGGAAACAGACAAGGTATAAACAGGCAGGACGTGGTGGGATAGGAACCGTCTTTGCTAATAAGGGAATAAAGGCTATTGTGGTGCGCTGGGATACCGTAACCGTGAATACAAACAATCCGGCGGATAAGGAGGCATTAAAAGAAGTTGCAAGAATGCATTCCCGTGAAATTGTCGCGCTGGATCCAAAGCAAAATGAAATGGCCAAAATTGGTACAACGCACCTTGTTACGATTATGAATGACCACGACCTGCTCCCTACTAACAACTTCATGTATGGTCGGCATCCGGAAGCTCACAACCTGGGACAGGAAGTATACAGGCTTATTTTCGACAAGGGTTTTGACGGGTGCTGGATGGGTTGCACTGTTGCCTGTTCGCACGGCGTCAAGAATTTCGTACCCCTCACAGGACCGTACAGTGGAAGGAAAGTCTTTGTTGACGGGCCCGAGTATGAAACCATTGCGGGTTGTGGATCAAATCTGGGAATTTTC
>JAFDIX010000186.1 GCA_019307805.1 Deltaproteobacteria bacterium
CAAATGGGAAAAAGTTCATGAAGTTTTTCAGGGATGCAATGTTAAATGCCAAATTTTCACTGTCCAGTGGTGCCGGTAAGAGGGGTTGTTCAGTTTTCGCGAAACGCCCCGTATGATTGAGCTGTAAACATGCCCTCGCGCCCTCTCCTTTAATGGCCTCAGCGATTTTATTCAGACCTGGGATGTATTCATCATCATCCGCCCGAAGGTTATGCCGGGAAGCAATTCCATCGGAGGACACTGCAGCATTGGCTACAATGACCATTGCGACCCCGGATCCAGCCAACCTTTTGTAATGATTTACCAGAAGAGAACTAACCCATCCCCCGGGATGTGCATATCCCGTAAACACAGGTAAGGCAACCAACCTGTTTTTGAGGCGATAGGGCCCCAGTTTAAATGGGGAAAAAATCATAGGATGAGGCGCTCCCGTTCAAATCAGCCATATTTTTGTTGTTGCGACAACGTTTTTATAACACCATACAAAAAGTCTCCTCTTCTGTCAACCTTTAGCACGGAGTGGGCAGGCCCGTCGGACGTCTCCTTTGACTGGGTGTAATTCATTTTCGTTGACCCTTGGGAAGGCTTGCAGTATCCTGTATGGGTTTTGGCTTTGAGGAGGAAGACCATTCAGAAGAACCGTTGCCCGTGACCTCAATAGAGTACATGTCAAGGGAGGTCTGTTTTGAGTCAGGAAAATTCAAAAGAATCCGATAAAGAGGAGAGAAGAAACACTCCTTTTGATCGGCGATCTGGAAAAGAAAGACGAAAGGCCTATAAACTGGGCTATTTTCAAGATGGCGGCATTGAGAGAAGAAACGGAAATGAACGTAGGTCTGAGAAGGATCGGAGATCAGTATGGCCAGAGGGAAGCGAGCGGACAAGTATTCCCTCCGAAGCTCAGGATGATGAAGAATCCTGATATCATGTCGGGTCCTGAAAGCATCCATGAACATAACTGCGACAGATCCGGGCTTTTGGAGTTCCCTATTTATTTGCCAAACCGGTTTTTTTTTGTATAATTGGAGCTTCGAAGGTATTAAGGGCAATGCCCTGTGCCCACCATATGACGCCTTTTCCCGGGACGTAAGCAATCCAGGGAGGATAGGGAGGAATTCTATGTCTGAGGAAGAAAAGAAAGAACTTGGAGCCATTGATCTGGCCTCCAGCAGGGAAATGAACCGAGAGTTTGATATTGTTGAGGAATTTGAGAGCACCCTGGATGATATTGACAAGGCCTTTGAGCTGTTTGAAACGGACACTGTTCCAGACAAAATTACCTACTTGAGATTTCTGGTCAAAGACCTGGATGACCTTTTTTCCCGAGAACATGAAAGCCTGCGTTTCAGGAATTTTGTCATTAAGAGATCAAAATAACTGATTTTTTGTTATTTTTTATAAGAATCGCAGTTTAATTCCTCCTAGAACCTTCCCTCAAAATAGCACATCGTTTGCTATCTGCCCTGTCCCTCCAATACTGTTACAAAATATGCACGGTACATTTTTTAATGTGTGCACAAAATAAACATCACTCCTCTTCCTCATTTCCTTTTCCATCCTTTAACTGACTGTAAATAAAGCAATTATAATTGGAACCCACAATTGGTACGCTTCTTGCTGTCTTTAAGAAAGCAACGAGCCAGACCTGTAAGGATTCCTTCAGGTCACATGCCCCTGGCTCATTGGCAACAGGCTCTCCCGGGCGTCTTTGAAAAAGGACCTTGGAATGGCTGGACGCTCGGAGGGCCTTCTCCAATAAGAAAGAAAATACAAGGAGGGAAAACCATGTTTGGTATGACGGTCAACACATGTTGTTCTTTGAGCGCCATTACCCTGGTGTTTATCCTTTGCTTCCTGACATAAAAACGTACTTCTCGAGTGTACGTGCATCTTTTCCTTTGGGCATCCACTCAGCATATATGAAGGGATAGCGCCGGGAAAACAACGGCATTTAGGGAAGACGTTCTTACATCCACTTGGGGCAAGGACAATCTTGCCCCAAATGGATCAAGGAAGTGAACGAATTCTATCTCAAAAAAAAAAGCGTTCCAAACCCTGGCACGCCGGATTGCAATGAAGGTAAGGTGGTTGGTGGCGGATGCGTCTATTAAAACACACAGTCCAAAGTGGTTATATACTTTCTCATACGCCGCCAAATAGCGCTGTCACATATTTCGTTGCCCTCTAAGTTGTTTTTCCCAACCT
Organism: Deltaproteobacteria bacterium; assembly: GCA_019307805.1. Taxonomy (GTDB): domain Bacteria; phylum Desulfobacterota; class DSM-4660; order Desulfatiglandales; family HGW-15; genus JAFDIX01. The sequence goes on from JAFDIX010000186.1 coordinate 2,206, forward strand.
TCAAATTCAAGCGTTCGCTAATCTTATAGACTTCCCTCCCCTTGCCATCCAAAAAGGATATGGATAGATCACATGCATCCCAGCCCTTGTCCGAGGTAATCGTGGCCTTCCAGGCAAAGGTGACCAGAAGCTTGTGTTGAGCCACTTTTTTGACCTCGCACTCAACCACTGGTTTTGCATGCAGGGGAAGTATGAGCAGGAAAAAACACAAGCCTGTCAAAAGCGTTATTCTTGCCATAGGGACCCTTTCAAAGAAGCTGTGCCGCTATAAATATGTGCATATTATTAGTGTCCACGCCTTGCTGCTGTCAAGTGAAATAGAGTGCTGTTTCAAGGATGTACGGTTTCCCAATGTTACCTTGACACAGGTGACCCTATCCCCTATGCTGCTGCCACCGTTAAAGGCTTTATTCCTGTTCGAAGCATATTACATTATCCGGTGGTTCAACAATCCTGGGACAAATACAATGAAAAAAAAGACGGAATCGACCACGATTCTAGGAAAAGGTACCGATTTTGAAGGAAAATTGGTTTTTCACGGAATCATTAGGGTCGACGGCCATTTCAAAGGCGAAATCATCTCGGATGGCACACTTATCGTCGGTCAAGAAGGCATGATCCAGGCAAATATGCATGTCTCCTATGTGGTTGTCAGCGGGGAGGTTCACGGCAATATCACTGCCGAGCAGAGAGTGGATCTACGAGCCCCTGGGAAGGTCTTCGGAAACATCCAGGCCCCTGTGGTGGTGATTGATGAGGGGGTTATTTTCGAAGGAACGACCCGGATGTACCAGGCAAAAGGCTCAAATCATCAACAATCCGATGTTGTGGACGCAGACGATTATTCGGGTGGCCCCCCACAGCACCTGGTCGCCATCTATGGAATCGTGTCCGATGAGGTGTCCGGACAGCCTGTGAAAAATGCCAAGGTCAAGTGCAAAGGCTCTGAGAAAAAATACACGGAAACCAACGCTTCCGGGTATTACGAGGCCATCAATCTCAAGCAAGGAAAATGGAAAATAAAAATCAAGGCCAAGGGTTACAGCAAGACCGTGACCAACGTGGAGATACCCGGTGAGAGTACGGTTGAACACAATATCGTCCTCAAACCGAAGCGAAGATGACAACCGGGGAGAGTGAATGAGGAGCTAAAGGCCGTACTTTGTGATGAGACGAGAGAGGTAAGTCCTTTGTACTTCCAGTATCTTTGCTGCCTTACTCCTGTTTCCCTGGGTTGATTGAAGATTGCGCTCGATATATTCTTTTTTAAACCGGTCCACCGCCTGTTTTAAGGTCATCCCCACATTCATGTTCGCGTTTTGGGACGGCAGTGCTGAAATGGGTAGGTCCTCAGGGCGGATCTCTTCATCATTCCCCATGACCACGGCCCGCTCAACCGCGTTACTCAGCTCCCGCACATTGCCCGGCCAGTCGTACTCAAGCATCTTCTCCATGGCGGTGTCCGATATTTTGAGTTCAGGTGTCCCTTTTTCTTGTTTGAATATGCTTAAAAAATGATTTGCAAGAAGTGGAATGTCATCTTTTCTTTCCCGCAAACTGGGCATCCTGATCTGGACCACATTGAGTCTGTAATAGAGGTCTTCCCGGAATCTTCCTTCAGTCACTTCAAGGGATATTTCTCTGTTGGTCGCAGAGATGATCCGGATATCCACGGAGATAGGCACACGTCCGCCCACACGGTAGAAAGCGCCTTCCTGCATCACCCGAAGCATTTTGGCCTGCATAGCGGGAGACATCTCACCAATTTCGTCCAGAAAAAGAGTGCCCCCGTCCGCCAGTTCGATCTTTCCGAGTTTGCGGGTTACCGCGCCTGTAAAGGAGCCCTTTTCATACCCGAAAAGTTCGGATTCCAGCAGTGTTTCCGGAAAGGCGGCGCAATTGAGCACGATCAAAGGCTTATACTTTCGGGGACCCGCCCGGTGAATTAACCTCGCCAAGAGCTCTTTTCCGGTCCCACTATCTCCAAGGATAAGTGTGCTGGTCTTGGAATTGGCCACTTTGTAGGCGTCTGATATGACATGCTGCAGACTGATGCTTTCTCCAATAATCTGATACCGCTTACCCAACTCTTCCTTGAGATCCTTGTTTTCCTGTTTGACCTGGTTGATTTTTCGTGCGTTGCTGATTGCCGTGGAGGCCAGGTCTGAGAACACAGTCAGAATCTTCATATCTTCTTCGGTGATGGAACTTCCATCCTCTTTGTCGATAATCTCCATCACGCCAATGATATCCCCTTCAACCGCCATGGGTACGCATGCGATGGAATGCGTTTCAAAACCAATGGTTTCGCTTATTTGTTTGTACCAACGGGGATCCTTGCTCACATCAGGAATGAGGAGAGGCTCGCCCTTTTCTGCCACGTAACCGGCAATGCCCTGCCCCAGATCGATTTCATATTTTATTACCTCATCCTTTTTTTCACCGGTTGCCACTTTAAAATAGAGCTTCTTAGTACTGTGATCCAGCATCAGGAGAGAGCTTGCCTTCGCCTCCATCATCCGAGTCGCGGTATCGATGATCAGTTCCAAGAGTTCATCCAGATCAAGCACGGAAGAAATCCAGGTAGAGATCTCCCTCATTCTTGCAACCGGGGACCCATTCAATTTTCTTTTGCCCATTATATCCCTATCCGTGATCCTACTAACACAGTCTTGATTTATAAAAAAGCATACCATGCGCAAAAATAAATGTATACTTTATTGTTTTCTCCTTCGCCATCCACCTACTGTACCAAAAAAATCTAAAACGGCTCAAAGTCCCTGCCAGCAAACCTGAAAGTGCGGATCGCATAAAGCAAATTTCTGCGAACACCGTGGGCAAACACTTTTTTCAACACGAAGCAATCGAAAAATCATACATCGTGCTGGAAGAAATCCTTCGCTTGTATTATACATTTTCATACACTCCTGTTAAACCGAAAAAAGCCTCTTTCCCCGTGGAACACTAAAATAACTTTTAAAATCAGATATTTACCTTCCGGAAGCCTTCCTTTACATTCTACGGCACGTCTTTTGCTTTCTAGAAGGAGAGAGGAAAGCATTTCTTTGCACAGAATGAATGAGTTGGGATTTCAGACTTTTTTGAATCGGGTAATGATGTCTGGTCAAACCCATATCAGGCTCTGGTAGGGGATATCATGTCAAAACTTTATATGATTAACGGGCCCATGGAGGGCCACACATTCGGGATCAAGAAGAAGACAACCTATATTGGAAGATCTTCGAAAAATGACATACAAATCAAGGATCCTTCTGTCTCTCGAAGTCATATGAAGGTGATCCGGCGTAATGGCAAGTTCTTTATTGAAGACCAGAAAAGCCGGAACGGGACCTGGTTCAATGGAAGTCAACTCAAACCTCTAATAGCAATCCAAGTGGAAGAAGGGCTCCCCATTGCGGTCGGAAATATCTTTGTCATCCTTGAGGCAGAGGAAGAAGACGGAACCGTGACCCAGTATACCATTGATCTTTCCAAGCAAATTCTTGATGGACAAAAAAACCTCCTCTACAAAGACCAGCGCATCACGGATCGCAAGCGGCTTGAACTAATCCATGAGGTCGCTACGTTTCTTATGCAGACCCTGGATATCGACGAAATCTGTGAAAAGATCATGCACTCCCTCTTTTCCTGTCTCAAGAGAATTGACAGTGGGGTCATCCTTCTCGGGGACGAAGAGAGCAAAGAGTTGAGACAAGTCATTTCCCGATCAAGGATGCAGAAAAACGTAAAAATAAAATACAGCCGAACCATGGTGAACAAAGTCCTGCGTCAAGGCAAGGCAATCATGATTTCGGACACCAATGAAGAGGAAGCGGAGGACCTTTCGGAGAGCATCGAAAAGGCGCGTATCAAGTCCATCATGTGTGTGCCCCTGGTCAGCAAATCACGCATTCGGGGGGTGATATACGTTCACTCGGTGCAGGTTCCCGGGGGCTTTA
>JAFDIX010000187.1 GCA_019307805.1 Deltaproteobacteria bacterium
CGGGAAAGATATTGAGGCTTGGCAACCTGTCGAGAGTCATTCGACCCAGAGCGGCACGACCTGAGCTCGCCGACAGGTCTCATGGCCGAGGGGCCTCAAGGTCGAACGACTGGCACGTGAATTGACTCGCAAAGTATATCGGCTGACGAAGAATACATAGCTCCCAGTGAATTCGAAGATGTATACGCGCAGGCTAGACGGATCCCGCCGGGGCCTCAATGCCTTCTTTGTCCTTAACCCTGAACCGCTGAACCGTGAACCATGGAACCTGAGTAGATCTGAACAACCGTGAACCCCTGGCCCAGACCTGGCATCGCAAAATGCGGTGTGGGAAAGCCACGTGATCATAAGCGGTGAAAGCAGTTTCTTATTCGCATTCCGTCGCGCCAGGGCAGGCGCTGAACCCTGAACCTAACAACCTGTTTAGTAACAACCAATGCTGTACTATTCGTGTCATGTTTTAGAAAAAACAACGATCCAGGTAATTAGCCCGTGATACTGGATACTGGTTTCTGGATACTGGTTTTTTTCTCTCACGGAGACCACAGAGTTCACAAAGTTTTGGGTTTTTCTCTGTGTCCTCTGTGATCTCTGCGAGAGATATTTTATTGGGTTTTTGCTGACCGCTGATGGCTGAATGCTGAATGCCGGTTTAATGTTCCAGCTCGATCTTGAGCTCCCTCGTCATAAGATCCTTCACCGCCACAAGGGGCTCCTTCCCCTCATAGAGAATACGATAGACCTGCTCGGTAATAGGCAAGTCCACCCCTTTCTTTTGTGCCAGTTCATAGGCGGACCGTGTCGTCTTGATCCCTTCAGCCACCATGGTCATACCATTGGTGATCTGGTCCAGATTCAATCCCTTCCCTATTTTGAGCCCCACGGTCCGATTTCTGCTCAGATCTCCCGTGCAGGTGAGCACAAGGTCCCCCATGCCCGCCAGACCGGCAAAGGTAAGGGGGGTTGCCCCCATGGCGACCCCCAGACGGGTGATTTCCGCCAAGCCCCTTGTGATGAGCGCGGCCCGGGTGTTGTGACCGAAATTGAATCCATCAGAGGCCCCCGCGGCAATGGCGATGACATTCTTGAGGGCCCCCCCAAGCTGGACACCCATCAAATCCAGTGTCGCATAGACCCTGAAATATTCCGTGTTAAAGACCCGTTGCAATTTTTCCGCGTGGGCCTTGTCCCGGCATCCAATGGTGACCGCTGTGGGATGCTTCAGGGAGACTTCCCGGGCAAAACTGGGACCGGAAAGACAGGCGAAAAGCTTTGTATAATCGGGCGGGAGTACGCTCTCGGCGACCTGGGACATGGTCATCAAGGTATCATTCTCAATTCCTTTGGTGGCCGTGATGATCTCCATTCCAGGCCGAAGATGGGCCTTGAGTTGACCAAGGACCTCTCGAGACACATGTGACGGGACCACCATCAAAATGAGATCCTTTGCCGAAAGGGCCTCCTCGAATGTCCTGACCACATTGAGTTGGGGCACCAGTTGTATGTCCGGAAGAAATACCTTGTTGACCCCCTCTTCCTTTATTTGATGATACACCTCCTCTTCTCTCACCCACAGGTCCACCCTGTACTGCTTCTCGGCCAGAAGATTTGCCAAGGTGGTTCCCCAGCTTCCTGCGCCTATGACGCCGATACTCATTATCTCCTTCTCAGGCATGGAAAGACCTCCACTCTTACCTTACCAAAAAAGACCACCGGATCATACCTTCTTGTCCTTTCATCACTGATTATGCTAATATCACATAGAACTAGTCCGAAACCATTCACACATCAAGTGAATCCGCCTGAGGCGGACAAGGGGTTCATTCCCCGCCACTTGCGGCGTTTCAATGTATTTGTAGATACTCCGCTGCTCTGCGGCGGGGTAATTCATTCTATCCGACCAGAGGTCGGTGCATTCTACAGCCTTTTCCTAAAGACACTTTGGAATCATGACTTCTCATCCTTTTTTTCTGCGTATAGTCCTTTTTGTGGTATTTACCGGTCTTTTTATTCCGGGTGTTCTCCACGGCAACCCCACGGCCCGGGAAACCATCGGGCCGCGCTTTCAGGACGTTCCTCTTCCCAAGACCCTGGCGCTCTGTGGAGAGCCCATGCCCCTGGAAATTCCATCCGTTCGGGAAATGCTGGACAGAGAACTCACCATTTCCGCCTGGGATGCGGCGCAGGTCTTTATGTGGCTGAAGCGTGCGGGACGGTATTTCCCTCACATTGAAAGGCGGTTGCGGGAAGAAGGGATGCCCGAAGATCTGAAGTATCTCGCCGTTGCTGAGAGCGCCCTTCTAACCCATATCCGTTCCAGGAAGGGGGCCCTCGGGACCTGGCAGTTTATGCCCTATACGGCACGGAGCCATGGCCTGCGCAAGGACCGCGCTATGGATGAAAGACGCAACTTTGAACGTTCCACCGAGGCTGCCCTGAAGTACCTGAAGACCCTCAAGGAGATGTTCGGGTCCTGGACCCTGGCAATGGCGGCTTACAATTGCGGGGAGGCACGATTGAAGAAGGAGATAAAGCGCCAAAAAGTAAATAACTATTACAAGCTCAATCTTCCCCTGGAAACGGAACGTTACATTTTTCGCATAGCCACAGCAAAACTCATTATGGAAGACCCGGGAGGATACGGCTATACACTGCCCGAGGAACGGGAGTACAAACCCATCGACTGTGACACGGTGAAGGTCCACATCAGGGCCCCGGTACCTATCGCGGATGTGGCCCAATCCCTGGGGACCTACTATAAAATCATCAAGGAACTCAATCCCCAGGTCAGGGGCTATGACTTCCCCTCCGGCCGTTACAGCATCAAGGTCCCTGCCGGCCTGGGATCTAAACTGGCCTCGGCATTGAAACAACACAGCCGCAAGGCCCCCCGCAAGACCACCAATTTAGCTGACGGCCGGTATGTCGTCCGGCCGGGGGACACCCTGAGTCATATTTCCCAGAGAACCCGGGTCCCGGTTGCAACCCTCAAGGATTTGAACGGACTTGACAGTTCCGTGATCCGGATAGGGCAGAGACTGCGCCTTCACCGCTAGTCCTCCATCACCTTGGCCACGCCCACGACCTTTTCACCCTCTCCCAGGTTGATCAATTTCACACCCTGGGTATTCCTTCCGATCACAGATATCTCCGCGATCCTCAGGCGGATGATCTTCCCATGTTCAGTAATGATCATGAGCTGTTCCTGGTCCGTGACCTGGTAGGCATAGACCACGGGGCCGTTTCGCTCCGTGGTCTTAATGGTCAGTATTCCCTTTCCGCCCCGCGCCTGGCTCCGATACTCTTCCGTCTTGGTGCGTTTCCCGAACCCGTTCTCAGTCACGGTCAGGATGGTTTCCCCTTCATGCAGGGCATCCATTCCCACCACCTCATCGCCGGATTCCATCCGGATGCCGATATTGCCGGTGGCCACCCTTCCCATACTCCTGATATCGGATTCCTGAAAACGGATAGACTTTCCTCTACGGGTCGTCAAGAAGACATACTGTTCTCCATCCGTCTCACGAACCCCAATGAGTTCATCCCCTTCCCGAATGTTAATGGCAATGATTCCACCGGTTCTGGGCCGGCTGTAGGAGAGCAGTTCGGTCTTCTTGACAATCCCCTTTTTTGTAGCCATGACGGCATATTTTCCCTTTTGGAATTCCTTGACCGCAAGGGTCGTGGCCACGCGCTCTCCCTTTTGCAGTTCCAGGAGGTTGACAATGGCCTTCCCCCGGGACATGCGCCCTGCCTCGGGAATCTCGTGGACCTTTTTCCAGTAGACCCGCCCCTTGTTTGTAAAGAAGAGGAAATAATCATGGGAGGATGCCACAATGAGGCGTTCCACAAAATCCTCCTCCTTGGGCCTTGCACCGGTCATCCCCTTTCCGCCCCGCCGCTGTGCCCGGTATAGGCTGATGGGATTCCGCTTGATATACCCCTGGTGACTGATGGTAACCACCATCTCCTCCTGGGCGATGAGATCTTCCACATCAATATCCCCGGTCTCTTCAAGGATCTCGGTTCGCCGTTCGTCTCCGTGTCTTTCCCGAATTTCCTCCATTTCCTGTTTGATGATTTGGCTCACCATGGCGGGATTCTCAAGAATGGCCTTGAATCGGGCAATATCCTTGATCAAATCATTGTACTCTGAATTAATCTTCTCTCTTTCCAGCCCCGTGAGCCGCTGAAGCCGCATTTCCAGTATGGCCTGGGCCTGGACATCGGTGAGCTCAAACTCCGCAATGAGCCGTGCCTTTGCCTCCTTGGGGTCAGAGGAAGAACGGATGACCTCTATGATCTCGTCCAGGAAGTCGAGGGCCTTTTTCAACCCTTCAAGGATATGGGCCCGCTCTTCGGCCTTCCTGAGATCATAGGCCGTTCTCCGGACAATGATCTCCCGCCGGTGACCGACAAACTCCTCAAGAACATCCTTCAGATTCAGGACCTGGGGCCGTCCCTTCACGATGGCAAGTAGGATTATTCCAAAGGAGACCTCCATCTGGGTGTACTTGTAGAGCCTGTTCAAAATCACGAGGGCCCTGCCGTCCCGCTTCACGTCGATGGCGATTCTCATCCCGTCCCGGTCCGATTCATCCCGGATATCGCGGATGCCTTCTACCTTCTTATCCTTTACCAGCCCCGCGATCTTTTCCAGGAGTCTGGCCTTGTTCACCTGGTAGGGGATCTCTGAAATAATGATCCTCTCCCTGTTCTGGTTGATCTTTTCAACAAAGGCCCTGGCCCGTATCTTGATAATGCCCCTTCCGGTCCTGTAGGCCTCACGGATTCCTTTTCTGCCCAGTATAAAGCCCGCGGTGGGGAAATCCGGGCCGGTGACGATGGCCATAAGCTCTTTGATATCCACACCCGGATCATCAATCATTCGGCTCACCGCACTGCATATTTCCGTGAGGTTGTGGGGTGGAATGTTGGTGGCCATTCCCACGGCGATTCCGGATGAGCCATTGATCAGGAGATTGGGTATGGTCGTCGGCAGGATGAGGGGCTCCAGCATAGAGTCATCATAATTGGGCGCAAAATCAACGGTCTCCTTTTCTATATCCGAGAGAAACTCCTGGGCCAGCCGGGTCATTCTGACTTCAGTGTACCGCATGGCCGCTGGTGGATCACCGTCAACAGACCCGAAGTTTCCCTGTCCGTCGATGAGGGGATATCTCAGGGAGAAGTCCTGGGCCATCCGCACCATGGTATCGTATACCGCCGCGTCACCATGGGGATGAAATTTTCCAATGACATCGCCGACCACCCTGGCAGACTTCTTAAAGGCCCGATTGTAGTAGGTCTTCAGTTCATGCATGCCATAGAGCACGCGCCTGTGGACAGGCTTGAGACCATCCCGGACATCCGGCAGGGCCCTCCCCACGATCACGCTCATGGAATATTCGAGATAAGATTTTTTCATCTCATCTTCGATATTGACTGTTGCAAATTCCGGACGTGCTATCATCTCTGTTTTTCCGTCCTCTCCTGTTAAATATCTAACTCGGTCACCTCCAGGGCGTTGTTCTGTATGAACTCCCTCCTGGGCTCCACCTTATCCCCCATGAGGATAGTGAATATTTCATCCGCCTCAACCACGTCTTCCACCCGGACCTTGAGCAGTGTCCTCTTTTCAGGATCCATGGTTGTCAGCCATAACTGATCAGGGTTCATCTCGCCCAGACCCTTGTACCTTTGAATTTTCAGGCCCTTTTTGCCCCGTTCCATGATTTCATCGAGAAATTGCTCAGGGCCCCCGTTTTCTGTCCCGGCGACCTCTCCCTTAAGGACAAACGTTCCATTTTGCAGCTGGGAGTATTCCTTGGAGGCCGCGATCAATTGCCTCAACTCCGGGGAGGACAAAAACTCCCAATCCACAGAGAAACTCTGGCCGCCATTGCGCGTTTCAGTCACCTGGAATTCATAATAGCCATTCACTTCATTGACCCTGATCTCGTTCAACAGAAAATCGCTCTTCTGGAGTCTTTGAAACAGTGTCTCCATGAAGTCCTTGTCCTTGAAGAGCCGGTTGCTTGTGATATCGGAAGAAACCACAATCTCTATAAACCGCTGGCTGTATCCCCTTCTGGTGAGTCTGCCGAGGCTGTCAAAAAAAGAGATCAAACCGCGAAGGAACTTCATCAAGGTCTTACCG
>JAFDIX010000188.1 GCA_019307805.1 Deltaproteobacteria bacterium
ATACGAGAGGTTTGCGAAAGACTACGGGCTCAAGAGACAGATACAGGATGCTGCCGGGTCCTAGTGGCTTTATCAACTACCTGGAGAGAAACGAAGAGCGAAAGATCTGAACAACCGTGAACCCCTGGCCCAGACCTGGCATGGCAAAATGCGGTGTAGGAAAGCCACGTGATCATAAGCGGTGAAAGCAGTTTCATATTCCCATTCCGTCGCGCCAGGGCAGGCGCTGAACCGTGAACCTAACAACCTGTGTAATTACAAAAAATCCTGCTTGCCCAATGAAATGCGGAGCCTATTTCATCGGGGTCGGATTCATTTTTTTCATACGGCTTGAAACGGTAGTGCTGATCCGAATGGATAGTAACGGCGGGCTATCGCTTGTCGTAGTGGCTGAACTGCATGGAGAAAGTGCCTCTGCCCTGTGACAGGGATCGCAAGGAGGTGGAATACCCGAACATCTTTGAAAGGGGAACGCTCGCAGAGAGGACCTGGACCGGCCCACTGTTGGCAATCTGATTTATTTTTCCCTGCCGGCTGTTCAAATCCCCGATCACCTCCCCCATGAATTCTTCCGGAATCAGGATTTCGGCCTTCATGATGGGTTCCAGAAGGATGGCATGGCCATTTTCGCAGGCATTTCGGAAGGCCTTGGCTGCTGCCACTTTAAAAGCCATATAATCCGAATAGGTCTCATTGATCTGCACACCCTTGAGAACCGTTTCCACATCGATGACCGGATATCCCATCACGACCCCGCTGGTGGCCTCCTCCTCGATACCTTCCCTGATGGCATGCAGGAAATCCTCATTCAGATCCGGGTGTTCGCAGCGGTTCAGAAACTGGTTGCCGCCTCCCCTGGGGAGAGGGGAAAGCTGGATTTTCACCCCGGCAAAATGTTGTTCACCAGCCAGTTCCCTTTGAAAGACCTCTTCATGTTCCACAGGACGGGTAATGGTTTCCCTGTAGACCACCTGGGGTTTACCCTGGTTGGTATCCACATTAAAGTCTCTTCTTATCCGGGTAGCGATGATCTCCAGATGGAGTTCACCCATCCCTGAAATAATGGTCTGTCCGGTTTCATCATCAATCCTGAAACGGAAAGTAGGGTCCTCATCGGACAATTTGGCCAAAACATCCATGAGCTTGTCCTCATCCTGAACCCGCTTGGGTTCAACCGCGATGGAAATGACCGGTTCGTTGATCTGAATGGGCTCCAGAAGGATGGGGTTCTCTTCATTGCAGAGAGTGTCACCCGTGGTGGCCTGTTTCAAGCCCATCACTGCGAGGATATCGCCTGCAGAGGCATGATCTACCCGTTCCCTTTTATTGGAGTGCATTTTGAGGAGGCGGGCCAGCTTTTCTTTTACATTTTTCCCGGGATTGTAAACGGAGTCCCCCACCTTTGCGGTTCCGGAGTAAACCCGCATGTAGGTCATTTTTCTCCCCTGATCCATCAAGACCTTGAATGCAAGGGCGGAAAAGGGGCCTTTATCCGTGGCCTTTCGGTATTCTTCTTTTCCGGAATCAGGGACATGTCCCAGGATAGCCGGCACATCAAGGGGAGAGGGCAGCAGATCAATGATCCCGTCCAAGAGCGGTTGAATCCCCTTGTTTCGCAGGGCGGAACCGCACAGGATTGGGACCGCCTTCATGGACACTGTTGCAGACCGAATGGCCTGCTTGAGTTCAGAAACATCGATCTCTTCCTCGGAGAGGTATTTTTCCATAATCGCGTCATCTTTATCAGACAGGGTCTCCAGGAGGATTTCGCGGTATTTGGCGGCCTCTTCTTCGAGTTCTGAAGGGATAGGGTATTCCTCAAATTCAGCCCCGAGGGTTTCATCCTCCCAGGCGATAGCCTTCATATTTAAAAGGTCGATAACACCCCTGAACTTGTCTTCAGCGCCCCATGGCAATTGCAGGATCATGGGAAATGCGCCGAGCCTTTCCCGTAACATCTCTACGCTTCGAAAAAAATCCGCCCCGATACGATCCAGTTTGTTGATAAAGGCTATTTTGGGAACACCATACCTGTCCGCCTGGTGCCATACTGTTTCTGATTGGGGTTCAACCCCCTCTACGGCACTGAACACACCAATGGCACCATCCAAAACCCTCAGAGACCGTTCTACCTCGATCGTAAAATCCACATGACCAGGCGTATCGATAATATTAATAGTGTAACCCTGCCAGTTGCAGGAGGTCACCGCAGAGGTGATGGTAATGCCCCGCTCCTTCTCATCCAGCATCCAGTCCATGGTGGCCTCACCATTGTGGACTTCCCCCATCTTGTGCACGCGACCCGTATAGTAGAGTATTCTCTCCGTGATGGTCGTCTTCCCCGCATCAATATGGGCAATGATGCCAATATTACGGGTCTTAAAGAGTTTTTGATTGGTTGCCATTACCCATTATTCCTTAAGCAAATCCTTGTGGCTGCACTTTTTGGCCTCGTTGACACGACGCGTAAATCTAAGTTATCTTGGTAGGCCTGTCAAGACCGTTGAAAGGGCCCTGATCCAGCATCAAGGCATCATCTAGGTTGTTGCCTTCGATCGCTCCTCCCTGCGGCACCTTGTATCTAATACGTTGCCGGTGATCAGGAACCCGCTATAATCTATTGATACATGCAATAAACCGAGAATGAGACAGTGGATTTGGGAAGGGAAAAGGTTTGGAGAGTCGGAACAGCCAACTGCTCAGGGAAATGTTTGACCTCCTTTTGGGGCATTTCGGGCCCCAGAACTGGTGGCCGGGGGACACGGGGCTGGAGATGATGGTGGGTGCCGTTCTCACCCAGAATACAAACTGGAAAAATGTGCAAAAGGCCATTGAGAACCTGAAGCAGAAAAATCTTCTTTCCCTGGAAGCCCTCAAGGCCCTGTCCCTGGAAGAACTCGCCCGGGAGATACGGCCTTCAGGCTATTACAACATCAAGGCAAAGAGGCTGAGGAATTTACTTGGATTCCTTGCGGACCGGTATGAGGCCGATCTGGAGCAATTCCTGGAGGATACTACAGAGGCCCTCCGGGAGGGACTTCTTTCGGTAAATGGCATAGGTCCTGAAACCGCCGACAGCATCCTGCTTTATGCGGCCCAACGTCCCATTTTCGTGATTGATACCTATACCCACCGCATCCTTTACCGTCATGGAATGATCGGTGAAGAGGCCGGATACTATGAGTTGCAGGACCTTTTTATGGACCATCTGCCGGCTGACCCAGGTTTTTTCAATGAGTTTCATGCACTTATCGTGAGGCTGGGCAAGGAGTATTGCCGCAAGGTGCCGCGTTGCGATGTCTGCCCTCTTCTGCAATGGGGACCAATGCCGCCTGACAGTAATACTGCGTGACGCTGTTTTTTGATTGAACCCGATAGTCGTTTGGATTAATATAAAATATTGCGATTATCACAGACAGGGAACTCCCATATGATCAAAATCTACATCATGAGTGGCCCCAGCAAAGGGGAGTCTTTTGATATAAAGGGCGATACGGTCCATATCGGCCGTTCTCCCCAAAACCATATTCAGATCAAGGACAGGTATATCTCCCGCAGGCACCTGCAAATCACTCAAACGGATAGCGAATATCGCATAAAAGACATGAACAGCAAGAATAGCACCTTTGTGGATGGTGTGGCCGTAGACCCCGGTGTGGATACAGAGGTGGGCGAAGGCCTTCCCATCGTCATCGGAATGAGCCTCATCTGTCTTGGGAAAGAATGTTCCGAGAACGTACTGGAATTTCTGGGTTCCTTTGAGGGGCCGGAAAAAGCAGACCAGGGGGAAACCGTCCATCAGGCCGAAGACAGGCCAATGACCCTTGAAAAGAACCGGGAACTGATCCAAAAGGTCTCGGATGTCTTCATGGAGTCATCGGATATCAACGAGATCCTGGAAAAAATCCTGGAGTATATACTAGAAGTCCTCAAGCGGGTGGACAGGACCTTTATCCTCCTCTTTGACAAGACCGGGGAGGTGACTCATATCGCAACCAGGGCAAGGAATGAGGCAGAGGGCAGGAAGATAAACTACAGCCAGTCCGTCGTCGACCAGGTAAGAACTGATGGGAAAGCCTTCATGATAACGGATACAAACGGGCCGGATCGCCCCGACTTCACCATGACCCTGGATCTGGAAAAAATAAAATCCGTGATGTGTGTGCCCCTGCTCTTCAGATCACAGATCAGGGGGGTCATTTATGTTGATTCTCTGAGCAGGGCCAATGGTTTTCGCACGGAAGATCTCTCCCTTTTAACCTCCCTCAGCAGCCAATCAGCCCTTTCCATCCAGAGTGCCCTGGTGTTTTCCTCCGAAGGGCAAGAATTATAGAGCGCTCTCGTCTTTCCGCCCGTCCGGGAACTTCAGGTAGAATGCCAGGAAAAACCCCGTCAAGACCATCCCTCCAACCGCGGTGATTCCAATAGAAAACACCCCCGCATCGCCCATGATTCCTATCCAGATAGGAACGGCCCCTCCTCCCACAAGGAAGGCAAAGGGGATCGTAAAAGAGACAGCCGTGTCCCGCACGCTTCTGGGGCTTGCAAGGGCAAGGGCTGCAAAGCCTGCGGGGAAAAAGGAGCCGGCCAACATGGGCTGAAGAAAGATGATGAGGATGAGCCAAGGCCCCACTGTGCATCCAAGAAGAATGGTGAAAAGGCCCGTGAGCAGCAGTATACATGCAAGGGTATGCCTGGACCCAAAACGATCTGTGGCCCAGCCTGCCAGGAAGGACATGCCGATCCCGGGAACCCTTGAAAGGGCAATAAAGGTGTTTGCCCGGCGTTGCTCCATGCCCCTCTCCACGATGAGATAAAGGGGAAGCATGGCGTAAATCCCCATGGTTGCACTGACTCCGATGCTGAAGAGAGCAATCATGATCCATATGGAGCGTTCCCCAAGGAGGATTTTGAGGGCGCCGAAACTGGGGTCCTTTCCGGGAAATTTCCCTCCCCTGCCAAAGCGCCAAAAGGCAAGTCCTGCAACAAGACAAATGACAGCCAGGAGAATGAGGACTTCCCGCCAGGTCATCCAGCTCAATAGGGCCTCGGAGATGAGCGGTGCGCCTATAAGGCCGAGATTGGGTGCCAGTTCGTGAATAGCCAGGGCCTTGCCCCAATGTTTGGAACTTACCACCGAGGTAATCATTGCAATGCCTGAAGGGAGATAAATGCCTGAAGCAACCCCCAGGAAAAGCAAACCGGCGCTGATACCAAGAAGATTGGCGCTCAGTGCTATGGCCAGAATAGCACAGCCGCAGGTAATGGCGGAGACAACAATGGTTTTCCGATGTGTTAACCTGGAGGAGATAAACCCGGCACCGGTGAGGGCGATGAAATACCCCACGGAGATGAGGAAGAAGAAGGACCCTGCTCCCCCGTGGCTCAAGCCCAGATCCTTTTCAATGGAGGGCATGAGGGGGGCCATGATGACACGGGCCAGGAAGTTCAAAAAAAAGATGGATGTGAGAAAGAGGATCGGCCCCACCTGGGACCGAAGTGACGGCGGGTCGCCGCCCTGATCAAGGGGTTTACCCGCCTTTGGCGGCGCCGAAGGCGACCAGGGTTTACTATGATTCGAAATATCATTCACGATGTTGAAACGCTTTCTCTATGGTTCTGTTGAAGGATGATCCATTACCAGAAGGGCGAAGAAAAGACAATCAAAAGAGAAAAGCGTGGGTCCAGCCTCAAAGGGGCATTGTTGACTTTCGGGGGACCTGAATAATAGACTCAACCCTAACGTTGCATTAATCTGTATAACTAACTACGAGGATAGGCGTAAGACAGTCGCTTCTACGAGATCGATTCTGGATGCTAGATACTGGATGATTGTTGTAGCGAAGCGGAAATCCCGTCTTTAGCGGGGATATTCAGGAATGCTCTAATCGTGAAGTCCAAAAACATCCAGTCCTCCTGAGGTTTACCCGCCTCAGGAGGGCGGATAAATATCCAGGAACCAGCATCTGGCATCCCCTCTCCCCTGGGAGGGGGAGAGGGTCAGGGCGATGGGGTTACCATGGGGCATGTCTCCAGGAAAAAAGTGATCTGCGTTTTTTTAGGCCTTCTCTTTACAGGCCTCGCCTGTCTCTGTATCGGCATGGCCCTCTTTCTCACACATCCGGCTGAAAAGGGAGGGGCAGAGCAGTGGTGAGAGAGGGGTGGACACTGAGGGAGGTTGCCCAGGAGCTTCAAGACAGAAAAATAATCTCCAATAAAACCCTTTTCATGTTCTGGGCCAGGGTCAAGGGGTATGGTCGCAGGCTTCGCGCCGGAGAATATCAATTGAGCGCCGACATGCCCCCGCTTCGTATTTTGGAGAAGCTTGCCAGGGGAGAGATCATCACCCATGCCGTCACCATACCGGAGGGCTTTACCAAGGTCCAGATTGGGGATCTGCTCGAGCAGAAGGGAATCATTAAAAAACAGGAATTTCTCGGACTCACAGACAACAGGGAAATTGTGGAAAGCTACGGGTTGTCCGGTCCGACCCTGGAAGGGTATCTCTATCCTGATACCTACCAGTTCGGTCGCGGGATATCCGCCAAAATGACCGTCAATACCATGGTGAAACGATTCGAGGAGATCGCAGCACCTCTCAAGGAGCGGATAGAAGAGGTCGGCATGTCCCTGGAGGAGGTAACGACCTTGGCCTCCATTGTGGAGAAGGAGACAGGCCAGGGAAAGGAAAGGCCCCTGATTGCCGCCGTCTTTCTGAATCGTCTGAAAAAACGCATGCGCCTGGCCAGTGATCCTACCGTCATATACGGCATCACGGATTTCAACGGCAATCTTACCAGGAAAGATCTGGAAGAAAAGACCCCCTATAATACCTATGTCAATTATGGTCTTCCGCCCGGCCCTATCGCAAACCCCGGCCTTGAGTCCATCAAGGCGGTCCTTTACCCCGCAGATACCGATTACCTTTACTTTGTATCCAGGAACGACGGGTCCCATCAGTTCTCCAAGACACTGGCCGAACACAATCGCGCAGTGCAGACTTACCAGAAAAGAAGACGTTCCAGGCGTTAGAAAATCACCTCAACCCTCATACAAAACCGTTTCCTTATTGATCTGGCGTCACTTCGCGTGATAGCTTGATCTCATTTGAGAAAAAGTTCCCTGGAGCCCCAGGGAACTTTTTTCTTGACAGCATATTTACCTAATGGTATTAGGTGAATGTATATATTTATTTCAAATAAATAAAAAACATTAATTAAATCAATAAATTAATAACCTAATATCCATTGTTTTTCTTTTGAATATTTCCGCCATTGATTCTAAACAGTGTTATAATAGGCAAAATAAAAGGTCAATAACTCCTATATTTTATGAGTATTGATTAATTATCTAATGATATTTTTATTTTAAAAACCAGTCATATTAAAGAGTTATAATTTTTGACCATGTTGAAGACTTGATTAATCTAATTAATATCAGGAAAATGTAAGTGGCAAACAAGAACGGAAAAGAGAAGACGAGAGAGCGCATCATCAACTCTGCAAAAAGACTATTCGCAGAGCAGGGGTATCAGAAGACCACGATCATTGATATTTCCAAACAGGCGGGTCTGTCAGAGGCGGCCCTTTATGAATACTTCCAGGGCAAGGAAGATCTGCTGCTCACCATTCCCCAGCTCTGGGTATCCGAGTTACTCGCCGGGTTGGAAGAACAGCTTTTTGGCATCAAAGGTGCGACGAACAAGCTCAGGAAATATTTGTGGTGGAATATGCGTCGCATCGAGCAGTCGCCCCTGGATGCCAAGATCGTGTACCTCTCTCTCAAGACCAATGCCAACTTTCTGAAGACGGAAGTCTATGCCAATGTGAAGACCCTGTATTCCTATCTCATAGATATATTTGAAGAGGGCAAGGCGAGCGGGGAGATGAAGTCGGATCTCAATCCCCATCTTGCCAGGAATATCGTAGTGGGCACCATGGACCATATGGTGACCCGGTGGCTCCTGAGAGAAATGTCCTATTCTCTTTTTGATGATTTGGAGGAGACTTTTGACCTTCTGGTGGATGCCTTCAGGGCAGACCCCAATAAAAATAGCACCACGCAAGAAGTACAGAGAAATCAGTAACCTTAAAAAGGAGGGATGTCGATGGCGAAACAATTATTTGAATGGGATTATTCATCCTACCCGGGGGCGAAGAGTTATCCCCATCTGTTCAGTCCGATCCAGGTGGGGAACCTGCTCATTCCAAACCGGGTGAAGTATGCCGCCACAGAGGACAATTTGAACCGACACGACGGATTTGTGACGGATGCGGATGTGGAGTACATGCGGCGCCGGGCAGAGGGTGTTGCCGGCGGTATGTGCTTTATGCAGGGCGTGTACATGGATGAAGCCCGAAAAGGCCAGGGGTATGTCGGGCAGGCCGCGTGCTGGGACGACAAGTTCATTCCCGGGTTAAAGGCGCTTGCGGATGCCATTCACTCCGAAAAGGCAGTCGCAGGCTTCCAGCTCATGGATTGCGGACGAGTGGGAGCCGTGGAGGTGGAATCCGGTCACGGCCCTTCAACCATTCCCCAGCGATTGCGGATCTTCAAGCCCATGTACGAGATGACCAAGGAAGAGATCAAGGAGATGGTCCAACAGAGCGTGGATGCCGCTCGACGGGGTGTGGAAGCAGGCTTTGACATTATGGAAATCTCCGGCATCGTCGGTTATCTCGTTTCAAATTTCATATCCAGCTACACGAACCGGCGGACGGATGAATACGGCGGGGACATCCGGGGAAGAATGCAGGCCGTAGTGGAAATCATTCAGGGCGTCAAGGAGGTTTGCGGTCCCGACATTCCCGTGGGCATTCGCCTCTGTGCAGAGGAGCTTCTGGATGATGTGCGGGGCAACACCCCTGAAGAATCCATGGAATCCTACAAGATCGCCGAGGAGGCGGGTGTGGATTATATCAGTTGCACGGCCGGGTGGCAGGAATCCATTTACCCGGTCATAAGCCGGGACATCCCCCAGGGCTCATGGCTGCATCTGGCCAAAAGGGCCAAGGAGAATGTGCAAATCCCCATCACCATGGCCTACAGACTCTTTTTGCCGGAGCTGCCCAACAAGGCCATCCAGGACGGGATTCTGGATGTGTGGGAGATCTGCCGAAGCATGATCGCCGATCCCCTCATGCCCAAGAAGGTCCTGGAAGGCAGGGATGATGAGGTCCGCCACTGTGTGGCCTGCAACCTCTGTCTCGCCAGGTTGTTCCGCGACGCGCCCATGACCTGTTACATCAATCCCTTGTGTGCCCATGAACATGACGAGAATTTCTACATCAAACCTGTGGAAGAGGATGATGAAAAAGAGATTATGATCGTCGGGGCAGGGCCGGCAGGCTTGGAATGCGCCTATGTGGCGGCACAACGGGGTCACGAGGTCCATGTCTATGACAAGCGGGAAGAGATCGGGGGCAGCCTGCTTGAGGCAAGTCGGGCCCCCTATGGGGATGACGAACTCATGACCTGTGTGAATTACCAGAAGACCATGTGTGAGAAATCCGGGGTTGAGTTTCACCTGGGCACCGAGGTCACCGAAGAAATGGTCCAGGATGAGATGCCCGATGCCGTGATTCTGGCCACGGGGCCGATCTATTCTCAGATAGAGGGGCCGGGCGGAGACGGCGACAATGTGGTGAACGTGTTGGATGTTCTGGCAGGGACGGCCGAGGTAGGCGAGAACGTCGTGGTGTGGGGAAATCGAAAGCCGGGCATCGGCGTCGCCCTTCATTTGGTCAAACAGGGGAAGAAGGTCACCATTGTGGGGAAGGAGAAGAGCGCCGGATTTGATATCAACCCGTCCTTCAAATGGCGCTACATGATCTATCTCAGGCAGAACGGGGTCATGGCCTACAATGACTGTGACATCGAAGAAATCACCGATGGAGAGATCATCGTGAAGACCTATGACGGATACCGTTTTCCGGTCAAGTGCGACACCGTCGTGGTGTCCGATCGAAAGGCTAATGAGAACCTCAAAAATGTGGTCCAGGGAGAGGGCATAGAGCTTTTTGTGATTGGCGATGCCTTGATCCCGCGGAATCTCTCAAGCGCAGTGCATGACGGTTACCGTATCGGGATCAGGATATAAGAAGGAGGGAAGACAATGCCGGTAAATGCAGAAAAGGAAATAACAAAGCTGTGGAGAACGCTTCACAATATGCAGGCGGAGAACTGCAAAACCTTTTACAGGTGGCGGGAGGTCGCCCTGGAGGTTGCAGGCCCTGATAAGGACCCCATGGATGTGGCCATGAAAGCGGCTGAAATGATGGGAAAGGATATTGGAAAGGGCTTTCTCCCCCGCCTCAATTGGCTCAAGGGAGAAGATGCCTTCATGCTGAATCTGGGCAGGTCCCTGGCAGGACTCTGGAACACGGAAGGCGGGCTCGCCACGGCCGAGCCGGGTGAAAACCCAGGGGAGGTCTTCATCAAGTGCACGCGTTGTCCATGGCCTACGGCTGCCAAGGAATTTGGTGTCCCCATGGAAGAGGTGGCCCTGAGCAGGGAAAGGTTGTTCCAGACAATACTCTCGGACGTCAATGTCTTCTTCAATATTAATCTGAACATCGAAATGTTGAAGGCCATTCCGAGAGGCGAAGGGATATATTTGTTCCGGCTTTATAAAGAGAATTAAAAAAAGGGAGTTGAAAATGGCAGCACAGATAGATTTGGAAAAATGCACCATGTGCGGGGGGAACACGCAGCCCCTCTGTGTGGAGATTTGTCCTGATGACGCCATCAGGGTACAGGATGACAGGGTCGTGGTCACGGAATTCATCTGTGAGGATTGCAACGAATGCGGGTGCGTCTGCCCTGACCACGCAATCACCATACCCCTTGAGAAAGTGACTTTTTAGGGAGAAGGATATGAAAACCAATAAAGTGGATCACATTTGCATTGCTGTGAGGAATCTGGAAGAGGCCAGGAAGATCTGGGAACCTGTTTTGGGAAAATCCGGACCGGATGACGCCTACATTGACGAACCGGAGAAGATCAATGTGGCCAGGTACTGGGTCGGAGAAGTGGGATTTGAATTAATGGAGTCCACGACACCGGATGGCGATGTGGCCAAGTATATCGAGAGATATGGTGAAGGTGTCATGATCATCAGCTTCAATGTCGACAATACACGGGAAGCTGTAGAGGAATTACAGAAAAAGGACTACCCGTTCATTCCGGACGCACGGGGGGAGGTGGCACGGCCCTTTCGGGATTGTGAGTTCGCCTTTCTCCACCCCAAGAAAATGAACGGGGTGCTGACGGAAGTGATCGACTACAAATGGGATGAATTCAAAGATAAATAGTCTACCATGAGTCACTACCCGTCCTGAGTTAAATGGGGAAAGGGGGACTTCATGCCGAGTGATACTGGATGCCGGATGCTGGATGCTGGATAAAGAACAAACTCTTTGAAGCGCCCCGGGGACGGGACCTTCGACCAGCATCCAGAGACTAGCATCTAGTATCACGTGTTAAATGGCTGGCGTTGCAGCTTTTGTAAGTGTCTGGCTCGACAGGAAAAAGAGCAAAGGGAAACAGGCGGTTGTAATGGGTAAGCGATACAGGACCTTCGAGGTCTACCTGGTATACGTGGACCAGGACCGGTGTGATGGGTGTGAAGAGTGTGTGAAGATGTGTCCGGTGGACGTTTTCGACTTTTCAACCAAGGCATCCCCTGTGCGGCCTCAAAACTGTCTGGGGTGCGGGACGTGCGTCGCACTTTGTAAGCGGCCACGGCATAAGGCATAGGGCATACGGCCCAAGGGTGGCATCTTGGAATGCTCAAGGCTGAAAGCTGAAAGGCAAGAAATTTTTATTATCCTGTTAATCCTGTTGATCCTGTCAAATTATTTTCAGAGAGTATGGTGAGAAGATGGGTGGTGATGACATACTGGTGATAGGCGCGGGCGTTGCGGGTATCAATTGTGCCCTCAATGTGGCCGGCTACGGAAGAAAAGTCTATCTGGTGGACGATACCCCGAGCATTGGGGGCATCATGGCAAGACTGGACAAGACCTTTCCCACAAACGACTGCTCCATCTGCATTGAAGCCCCCCAGATGTACGAAGTGGACAACCATCCCAACATCGAGATCCTGACCAACACGGACATTCGAAAGGTCAAGAAGTCCAATGGGGAGTTCAAGGTGAGACTCGTCAAAAAGGCCCGTTACATAGACGAGGAGAAATGTACGGGATGCGGGGCCTGTGTTGAGGCCTGCCCTGTGAGCCTGCCCGATGAGATGGACGGAAAGATAGGCGGCCGGAGAAAACTGGTGTACATGCCCTTTCCCCAGGCGGTGCCCAATGTGGCGGTTCTGGATCCGGATTGCCGCTACGGAAAAATGCGGGACCAGGGGGCCTGCATTGGGGATTGTGTTGTGGATTGCAGCCAGTGCCGGGAATGCCCCATCGCCTTGTGTGTCAAGGCCTGTGAAAAGGAGGGGAAGGATGCGGTACGCCTCTGGCAGTCCAATAAAAACATCAAGCTGAGTGTGAAGAGCATTGTCGTGGCGGCAGGGCTGAGTGATGCCAAACCGCCCGAGGGGTTACACGGCTACGGCGTCTATGAAAATGTCATCACGAATCTGGAGTTTGAACGGCTGATGAATGCCGGGGGACCGACAGAAGGGCATATCATCAGGCCGTCGGACAGCAAACACGCCAAGAGGATTGCATGGTACCAGTGCGCGGGCAGGGGCCTGACCAACGGGGTGCCCTACTGTTCCAAGGTGTGCTGCATGATTGCGGCCAAACAGACGATCATCACAAAGGAGCACGACGCCTCCGTGGAGACGACCATTTTCTACAATGACCTCAAGGCCTATGGAAAAGGATTCTGGGATTTTTACAAAAAGGCCAATGAATACGGTGTCAAGTATGTGCGGGCAAGGCCCTATGACGTGTTCGAAAATCCGGAAACCCAAAACCTGATGATCCGTTACGAGGACCTCATGACAGGGGAACTCCGGGAAGAGGAGGTAGAACTCCTCGTGCTTTCCACTGGACTGGTTTCCAATGACAGGAACAAGAGGCTTGCCAAGACACTCAAGATCAAACTGGATGGGCAGGGCTTTTTCAAAGAGAAAGCCCCCTTGATGGCCCCGCTGGAAACCGATGTAGAAGGAATCTATCTGTGCGGAGGGGCCACAGGCCCCATCGACATTGCTGAATCAGTGGTTCAGGCCACCGCAGCAGGCATGAAGGCCGTATTGAATAATGGGTGATGAGGAAATCAAAATAGGTGTATATGTCTGCGATTGCGGCTCCAATATCGCGGGCGTGGTGAATGTCCCCGAGGTGGTGGAGTATTGTAAAGGCCTGAAAAACGTCGCCTTTGCCGATGAGGGCAGATGGTCCTGCTCGGTAGACTATTTGACAAGACTCCAGGAGTCCATCAAGGAGCACAACCTCAACAGGGTGGTCATTGCCTCCTGCACGCCCAGGACCCACGAACCCCTTTTCAAAAATGCGGTTAAAGAGGCGGGGCTCAACCCCTATCTGCTCGAATTTGTCAGCATTCGTGAACAGGTCTCCTGGGTCCACATGGATATCCCGGAGATTGCCACGGAAAAGGCCAAGGATCTGATCAAGATGGGTGTGGCCAAGGCGGCCCTCCTGGAAGAGGGGGAAGAGATCCGGCTGCCTGTGGGCAAAGACTGCATGATCATCGGAGGCGGCATGGCAGGGATGAATGCAGCCCTTGCGGTTGCGGATCAGGGGTTTCATGCCGTGATCGTGGAGAAAAAAGATCGTCTCGGCGGTATTCTGAACCATGTATCCATGGTGACCCATGAACATGGAGCAATGCCGGCCAATGAAATCGTCAAGGCCAAAAAAGAAATCGTGGAGGCCCATCCCAACGTCAGAACGCTTACCAATACCGAGATCGAAGAGGTCACCGGCTACATCGGGAATTACAAGGTGACATTGAAGCAGAACGGGAACGGAGCCGGCGAGACGCTGGATATTTCAACCGTTATCGTGGCCACGGGCATGAAGGAGATTGAACCGGTCGGCCGGTTCCATTACGGGGAGGACCCCAGGGTCATCACCCAGCTTCAATTGGAAAAATTGCTCAAAGACGATGCGCTGCAAGATGTCAACAATGTGGTGGTGATCAACTGCGTCAACTCCAAGAACGAAACCCGAGGATGCTGCAATATCGGGTGTCCGGTGTCGGTCAAAAACGCCCTGGCCATCAGGAATCTGGATAAGGACATTCGTGTGCATGTGCTCTACCGGGACCTGAGCATGGTCCGGGAAGAGCACTTCCAGCTGGATGCGGCCAAGGCAGCAGGTGTGAAGTTTGTTCGGTTTCCGGATGATCGTTATCCTGAGGTACAGGAGGAAGACGGAAAACTGAAGGTGCAGGTGCACGACATCCTTTTGGGCAGGGAATTTGAACTGCCGGCTGACCTGCTGGTGCTGACGACCGCATTTCAGGGGGATGAGACCGTCGAGCAGATCAAGGGGCATCTCAAGGTCTCTGCCAATCCGGACGGATTTTTTCAGGAGGCCCATGTCAAACTGGGACCCATGGACTTTGCCACCGACGGGATCTCTCTCTGCGGATGTGCAAAGTCTCCCAAGCCCTTGAAAGACAGCATCGAAGAAGGGATTGGTGCGGCCATGCGGGTATCCATCCCCATGAACAAGGGGTATATCGAGGCCGAAGGGATTGTCGCGGATATAGACCTGACCAACTGCAACAGTTGCAGCATCTGCTGGAAGCGGTGCCCCTACAATGCCATCCAGGTCAATGAGGAAAAAGAACCCTCCGTGCTGAAGGCCCTGTGCAAGGGGTGCGGGCTTTGCGCGGCGGACTGTCCCAAGGAGTGCATCTCCATTGTCCACTACTCGGATGAACAGGTCCTTGCCCAGGTGGAAGCGGCCCTGGAGGAGGACCCGGAGAAGAAGATCATCGGGTTTGTCTGCCACTGGTGCGCTCTGGGCGGTGTGGACATGGCAGGGGTGAGCCGACTGCAGTACCCGCCCAATGCCCGGCTCATCAGGGTGATGTGCTCTGCCCGGGTTTCCATCAAGATGATAGAGCGCGCCTTTGAGCTGGGGGCCTCAGGTGTGCTCGTGGCAGGTTGTGAATTCCCCACATGCCATTACATCACAGGCAATTACGCGGCCGAGACCAGATTGAAACGCACAAAGAAAAAATTGACCAAAAAGGGCTATGACCCGGAGAGGCTCTGGAATACCTGGTGCTCTGCAGCGGATGGGCCCAAGTTTGCGAATGTCATGAGGGATATGGTGAAGGCCCTCAATTTAGAGTAAATTTCAGAAGCCTCATCGACAGGTCTCGCTGGAGACTTCTGAACCGCAGTTTGCGGCGCCGAAGGCGACCAGGGGTCAGGGTGAGGGGGGGATCGGAGATAAACTCACCTTGTAATTATTTTTTTTGGCATGAGAGCTAAGTAGAATCATAGCGTCATGCCGGACTTGATCCGGCATCCAGTAAACGCCTGGATTCCGGCTTTCGCCGGAATGACGATATGGTGCGATATAAATGTGGAAGTAACAAAAAAGGTGCGATATTTATGGCCCAGAACACGGCATTGGCGGAAAGATTCAATGATGTGGAGATGTTCAGGACCTGTGAGCAGTGCGGCTGCTGCAGTTCTGCCTGTCCCATCAGCGGCAAAGAGAATTTCAATATCCGAAGGATCATCCGATTCATAGAACTGGATCTGGTGGATGATATTGCTGCCGGCCCTTTCCCCTGGATGTGCACCACCTGCGGTCGGTGCGAGACCGTGTGCCCGAATGGAATCGGAATCCTGGATATCATCCGCCCCCTCAGGAGTATGGCCCCTGATGAATATGTGCCGGACGGTCCGCCGCCGTGTATGCATGCATGCCCCGGAGGGATCGATGTGCCCGGGTATATCAGGCTCATCGCCGAGGGAAAGCCCCGGGAGGCCCATGCATTGATTCTGGAGAAAGTTCCCTTCCCGGGGATCCTGGGAAGGGTCTGCACACACCCCTGCGAGGATGTATGCAGGCGGGGAGAGGTGAATGCCCCCATATCCATCTGTGCGCTGAAGCGCTATGCGGCGGACAAGTCGGACCCCCATATCCATCTGTGCGCTGAAGCGCTATGCGGCGGACAAGTCGGACGGTCTCCCCGAAGAAATTAGCAGATGCGCCCGGGATACCGGGCGTCGCATCGCTGTTGTCGGTTCCGGGCCTGCCGGACTCACCGCAGCATTTTACCTCCGGAAAAAAGGACACCAGATCACGGTCTTTGAAGAGAGATCCAAACCGGGTGGAATGATGCGATACGGGATCCCTTCCTACCGGCTGCCGGAAGATGCGCTGGACAGGGAGATCAATCAGGTCTTGGACCTTGGAATAGAGTTGAAAACAAAGAAGAGTCTGGGCCGGGACTTTGATCTGAATCAGCTCAAGGAACAGGGCTATGATGCCGTTTTCCTGGCCCTGGGACTTCAAGAAAGCAGAAAGATCGATCTGGAAGGGGCTCAGTCGAAGGATGTGCTCTGGGGTTTGGACTTTCTGTCCCAGGTCAGCGAAGGGAAAGACATTGCCCTGAAGGACAGGGTGCTGGTGGTAGGGGGCGGAAATGTGGCCGTGGATGTGGGACTCACCGCCTTGCGCGAGGGGGCCAGAGAGGTGACCCTGGCCTGCCTGGAAAGTCAGGAAGAGATGCCGGCCAATCCATGGGAGATCGAGATGGCCCGGGAGGAAGGAATCCGGCTCATGCCGTCCTGGGGACCCAAACGGATTCTGGAAGAGGGTGGAAAGGTCACCGGCATCGAGCTGGTTCAATGTGCCCTTTGATGATCAGGGGAATTTTTGTCCGGCCTTTGACGATGTCACAGAGACCGTTGAGGCAGATCAGGTCATCCTCGCCATCGGGCAGACCACGGATCTGACCTGTCTTGCCAGTGACGATACCTGCAGGATTGAGGAAAGTCTGATTGCCGCGGATCCCGAAACCCAGGAAACAGACATGCCCGGCGTTTTCGCAGGGGGTGATGTCACCAAGGGACCGGGTATCATTATCGAGGCCATCGCAGCCGGCAAAAGGGCGGCCGGTTCCATTGACAGGTACCTGGGAGGAGACGGAGTCATTGAAAGTCCGGGGAGACAGGTAGCGGATTGTAAGGTCGAGAATCCGGACACGCCTTCCTATGACGGAAAGAGGGAAAAAGGTTTTGCAGACCTCCAAAGGGTGCCCATTCCCACCTTGCCTTTGGATGAACGTCACAACGGCTTCCCCGAAGTGGACCTCTGCCTGGAGGATGACCAGGCCCAGGCGGAGGCG
>JAFDIX010000917.1 GCA_019307805.1 Deltaproteobacteria bacterium
CCAGAGGTATTGCGAGGAATTGTATCTCACTCAGGCCGTACTGGTTAAAGAATCCATCACCGCCGCCCCAGTTGCTATTCGCGGTTATTTTGACATACTTGGCCGCTGCACCGTTAAAAGCAACGGTTGTATTGGCTGCATAACCCTCGTCACCTATTGCCTGAGCGAATTCAGAGATATTCTCAAGCTGTGACCAGTTAGTGCCGTCGATTGAATATTCTATAGTTACTTCCTTCAGACCATATAGGGTCAGAAGGGAATTTCCGTTGTAGTTCCAGACTAACATCTCATGCAGTTTATAGGATTTGTCAAATTCGTATTGGATCGAGGCCGATCCCGGATCGCTGGCCTCACTGATCCACATTGCTTTCGGATCAAAGGAGTGCAGGTCATTCGGATCCAGTCCGGAGCTGTCGATGGTATTTTCAGGTCCTTCGTCGTCCGATGCCTGGCTGGAAGCGGTAGCGGTTATACTTTCAGAAGGAATTGGATACGCAAGGGATTCAACCGTGAAGCTCCAAATCTCACCTGGGAATACCGTAGAGTCCGGCGGGGCGTTGACCTCATCAACGCGCCAGTAGTAAAGCGTCTCGAACTTAAGCCGTCCAGGATCATAGCTGCTGGCACTTTGCGTAATGCCGTCAACGCCGTCGTTGACATTGTCGAAGTTCTCACTAAAGAAAACCGTGTGCCCGTTTACCGCCGCGGCAAACTCTCCCGGCGTCCAGCTAAGCACCACGTCTCGTGACACATCTGTTGCCTCGTGAGGCGGACTTGGGCTATAGGCAAGAGCAGGATCCAGCAATGCGGAAACCTCCACCAAATCAACATAGGTATACTCACCACCAGGGGTTAGGATCCTGAGCCACAGCGCATCGCCCGCGTTGAAACCTGTCCCGGTGTTTAGTATCGCAGTCATCCATTCGCTTTGTCCGACCTCTACTGTGGGAATCAAATCTGCTTCCGCAATCAGTGTAGCTCCGACGGTGTCCTCTATTTGTCCATAGTAACCAGTTGGATAGAGGGAAGGATTACCGCCGGCCCAAAGCTCAACGCTCAGAGTTGAGTCTGTTAGGGCTCTGCCGACCCACAAACTGATCACATAGTCGATGCCTGGGTCCCAGGTACCTATCTGCTGCCAGAGATTTGCGCCACTAAACAACTTCCAAACGTTAATCCCGTCAGATGAGGGAAACCAGGCGCCATTTTCGATATAGGCCGAGCCTTCCGAACCTAATATCCAACCATCCGAATAGTAGCCCCACCCATCCAAAACCGGAGACTCAAAACTTGGCTCGTCAAGAGGTGGATCAAACAGTCCTGCCTGGGCCATGCTACCGATGGCCAGCACCAAAACAAAAGAGATTAGACAGATCAATTTTCTACACACGATAGTCCTCCTTAGTAAAAAGTTTGGATGATTTTTCTCTGGCTACACGCCAAAGCGATTAACAATTGCGTTTACTTCACTTTTGGTTCGGCCCGGGATAATTCTTGCTGCTTGACGCTACCTTCTTTCTTCACGTGCCCGAATACGGGCGGTTAATCAAGGATACAACTTACATGAAGTCTTCGCTTAGGTGCAGTAATCCACGTTGTGAGGCACAAAACCCTTGCCAAAGAGCCCAGCACGTCATCTATTCGGTCTTTTGGCCAGACTTGATAACCTGAAAAAGACACAAAGAATCACCCGCCCAACGGCCGATAACCCTTAGACTCCAGCTTATTTATACCAGAATCGCTACCATGCTGTCAATAAATATATTCATGCGATTCGCCTTTTTTTGATGAGATTGTGCGAAAATGGCTAACTCGTCCGTTTATGCTCTTAGGCTTTCATAATCAATTATCAATTATCAATCAAGAAAGGGCCTATACCCAATCGGTATAGGCCCCCGAATTGATACAAAATCTGCTTCATCCGGTTAATGCGTAGGTGGTGCGAAGACATCGGGGTCTTGGTCGCCAGGAACGCCAAATGCACCTACTTATTTATTGTCAACAGTGCAATTGAATCGCACCATAAAAGTTTAAAATCCGAACATCATGTCTAAGAGAA
>JAFDIX010000918.1 GCA_019307805.1 Deltaproteobacteria bacterium
GACCCATCCATCACCCCATGCTTCTTCATAGGACATGCCTGACATCTTCAACCAACGCTCGTTCACATACTGATAGCGGCCGTTCTTGTCGGTTAGGTATATGCCCACAGGCGCCAGCACTGTTAGCGCACGGAAACGGTTTTCACTATCCTGCAACGCCCCCTCCGCTTTCTTGCGCTCTTTATTTTCCTCCCTCAAACTTGCAGTTTTCCTCGAAACTTCTCTCTCCAAATACCAGGCCCCCACAATCGCCAGAAGGAACAGAATTGGCCCAATAACGAAAAGCACATATTTAAGTATCAATGTCAATGGAACAGGAGGTTTTGGAAGAATAGGACCAAACCATTTGTTATATAACTCATCATAGGTTCTATTTGTGATAATAATGGCCAATCCTTCGTTCAAAAATGACAGCAATTTGACATCACCATCCTGAACGGCAAGGCAAAACTTTTGTTCAAAACCCAATAATGGTTTGCTAACCGGCTTCAGGCTTGTTTCCTGAAAACTGCTTACATCGATCACATTGGAAATGCCAAGTTTTTTGATAAGCTGTAGACCTACTAATTGCTGGATGATGACTGCATCATGCTTACCCTCTGATAGCAGCTTCATAGCTTCCTCAAAGCTAACGGTCAATACCAGTTTATTGGACAAGTTTTTCATGACCGCATATTCATGGGCAGTATCGCCCCGCATCACAAGGACCTCCTTGTCTTTTAAATCGGCCTCTCTATGAATTGATTTTTCCGCTTTGCGCACAAAAATTGTGCCATGCATTCGCAAGTATGGAGCTGTGAAATCAAATATCTTTTCTCGTTCATGTGAATAGGAGACGAGAGGAAGAACATCAATGTGTCCATCTGCCAGCTTCTGTTTGATTTCATGCCAAGGGCCGACAATAATATTAACCTTTAAGCCTACTGCCTTAGTAACGGCTTTTAGTAAATCTACTGAAAAACCATCGGCGCTTCCGTCTTGTCGAACCAAGGCAAACGGGGGGTAGTCCAATTCGCTTGCAGCTTGGACTATCCGGTGGGTAGGCTTCGAAAGATTTTCAGCTTGTACTGAAGGTAGTGTAAGCACAAGGATGATGGTGAATACAGTAAATTGACAAAAGGTAATTATTCGAAAGGGCAGCATGAAAACCTCAATAGTTCGTGGGAATCATATTTGGTGTAGGCAAGATTCCTTGGCAGTCGGTATGATTGGGTCTTAAAAAGTCTAATTCAACTTTCACAATTACTTGCATGACACATAAATTCGCCAAAATTGAACAATACTGATGATATTCTTCAATTTCTGGAGTAAAAAAACCATGTTTGCCTATGATATCGGTATTTGATACCACAAAATCGGTTCAGCATACAACCGAAAGCCCTCACTCAAGAGACTTAGGGCGGGAACCAGATATCATCCTCGCCAAGGACCGAAACGGAGGTATGGAGATTGTCGAGTTCAAACAGAACAGGTAACAGACAACAGGAGGCTACCAGTTGCGATCTTGTAACAGATTGCATATCCATATCAAAGCCTCACTTTCCGAATGAGAAAAGGGAGCTTGGCCTACGTTGAAGGATCCTTGCACGAACCGCTGGCATCAGGGATCCGACTGATCCCGCACCCTTACTTCCTTGAGTGCGGAGAGCACTATCTCGGGATCTACCCTGTGAGTGTAATCGGCGTCAACAAAGGCCATTCTAATCTTTCGGTCACGGTCTATTACATAGGTCGCCGGTATCGGGAGCTCGAAAGTGTCATCCCCGTTGGTTATCGGGATATCAATGCCAAAACCAGCATATATTGGTCTCAATTCTTCGGGCAACGTGAACACAATGCCGAATTGCCGCGCCACCCGGTTTCCCTCGTCGCTAAGAACTTCAAAGGTCAGTTTCATTCTTTCTGCTGTTGAGAGCGAATTATCAGGAGTCTGAGGAGAGATTGCCACCAAACTGGCACCCAGTGCCTCTAGGCGAGGCAACTCGAGCTGCAAAGACTGAAGCTCCAGGCTGCAATATGGTCACCAGCCGCCTCGATAGAAGCTTAATACGACAGGCGTCTCGATAGAAGCTTAATACGACAGGACCCTTTTTGAGAAGATCCCACAGTGATATGTTGGTACCAACTGCATTGGGCAGCACAAACTCCGGCGCGATGTCACCCTCTTTAAGCCCTGACTCAGTTATCCCTGATTCTTCCAGATTCTCTGTAGCATTAATCATTGCTTCGTACTGGTCAGCGGATATCCGCTCCTTGGACCGTTCTCTGAGTTCTGCCAAATCGTCAGCTAAAGACATACTGCCCTCCTTGTCTTGCGGGTTTATTGGGCTAAGGCTAATGTTCATCCATGAATGGGTAATCTGTGTAACCCTTCTCCCCGCCGCCGTAGAAGGTGTCCTGATCGGGTTCGTTGAGCGGTGCGTTTCGGCGAAAGCGTTCCACTAGGTCCGGATTGGCTATGTAGGGAACACCAAAGGCTACCAGATCCACCGCGTTTTCGGCAATGGCTTCTTCACCGGTTTCCTTTCCATACCCGCCGTTGATAATGATGGTGCCCTTGTATATCTTTCGCAGGGTCGGTCCCACTGGCGGAACATCTTCCTGGCTGGCAAAACTCGGATGGCCGGGAAGCGGTTCCACAATGTGTAGGTATGCCAGGGGAAGGTCGTTCAGCGCTGCTGACAACTGGCTGTACAGGGTTGTTGGATCCGAGTCGTACATGTCGTTGAAGATCCCCCGTGGGGAGATGCGGAATCCCACCCGGTCCTGACCCCACACCGCGACCACGGCCTGGAGAACCTCCAGGGCAAAGCGCATCCGGGAAGGGATGTCTCCGCCGTAGGCGTCAGTCCGCTGGTTAGCCCCGTCTTTTAAAAACTGCTCGATAAGGTAACCGTTGGCGCCGTGGACTTCTACGCCGTCGAACCCTGCACTTTTGGCCGTTTTCGCCGCGTGGGCAAACTGACTCACAATGGCCGGGATCTCATCGATGGCAAGTACCCGAGGCTGAGTGGCTGGTTCGAACCCGTTGGGCGTGAACACCATGGTGTCGGCCTGGATGGCCCCTGGCTGTAGTGATGGATGGGACACCCGGCCCGTGTGCCAGACCTGGTTGAAGATACGGCCGCCTTTATCGTGAACCGCATCAGTGACCGCCTGCCATCCCCGGCCCTGATCCTCGGTGTAAACGCCGGGGGTAAACATATAGCCTGAAGCCTTCTCGGAGACCTGCGTGGCTTCGGTGATCAACAGACCGGCGGTGGCCCGCTGGGCATAATAGGTGGCGGTCATGGGTTTGGGTACTCCGTTTTCGTCCGCCCGATTACGGGTCATGGGAGCCATGACCATCCGATTGGGCAATGTTAAATCGCCGAAGGTGTATGGCGTAAAGAGAATGTTTGTCATATTCGCTTCCTTTCAAATTGTTATACCTAAATCTAGTCAATATCAGGCCGCCAACCCATGCCTGATTCTTCCATCAAAC
>JAFDIX010000189.1 GCA_019307805.1 Deltaproteobacteria bacterium
AGAGATGCTGGTTGCGGGTAAAAAAATCTCTCGCAGAGCACACAGAGGACTCAGAGAAACCCCTAAAACCCTGTGAACTCGCGCCGTCGCCATCCTCCGTCGGCAGAAGCCTATGGCGAAGGCTGAAGCGGCTATGGCGCGCCCGTCCTCCGCAGTAGTCTGCTACGGAGGATGGATCGGCGACTGTGGGCTCTGTGAGAGAAAAGCCAGCATCACGGGGTAGCGGGCTGGAGCCGTGTAATTTTCTATAAACTTGACACCAAATCCAAAAACTCAGCCTTTGTAGACGGTTAACGCCAATGCACCATGGGAAGCCCTGGAACCGGTGACTCAAAATAGGGGATTCGCGTTCCCCTCAGGCTTCCGATGTATGCCGTCTTCAGGTCAGTTCCGCCAAAGGTGACGCTCGCAAACCACGGGGCAATAGTGCCTCCGGCTGCCAGCATATCATCCGGCGTCATTCGATCTTCTACAAAGGCCTTTTCCATGGCTAGTGAGGCCTCTTCGTTTCCGTCATCCAATATGATGTGGAAGTCTCCCTCCGGAGTGATGGCAAAGATCTGGTCTGCCATTACCAGGGTCCCCCAAAGATTACCAAAGGCATCAAAGGCAATGCCGTCTGGAAAACCTGCGGCGCCCAGCTTGGTGGGCCCGAATATTTCCCGGTTTGATAAAGAGCCGTCCGCACCCACTTTCATTCGGGAAATACGCTGCCCGGTCGTCTCCACGATGTAGAGATATTCTTCCTTCGCATCGAGCCGAATTTCGTTTGTAAAGCCCAAACCATCAGTGACAACCCGTATTCCCTTATCGTCTACGAGCGCAATGTAACCATCTGCCACATTTGGGCTCATTGCCTTCATCCAGTTCTTGATGCGTGTTGAGACTGTTATCCAAATACGGTTTTGACTATCCCTGAGAACGAAATTAACCTTGCCTATGGTCTCCCCGTCGATGGTGTCGTAAAGGAGTTTCGTTTTACCGTCACGGCTCATGACCTCCAGGACATCGGTCCCGAAATTGGAGATGAGGATGTCTCCGTTTTCTGCAAAGGCGAGGCCGTTAGGCAGGGTGCCTTCTGTGAACCGGTTCGTTTCATCAGTCGCCTCTTTAAATACCGATTCGAAGGATTGGGAAATGACTTCCTGCTCCCCGTCAGGAGGTATCCTGACAACCCCCCCGCGGGCATCCGCTGACCACAGGGTGCCGTCGGGCTCGGCCAAAATGCACTCCGGGCGCTGCAGATCTTGCCCTATGTAACCGATGTCTGCAGGATCAACCTGGAAACCAATGATAGGATTCTCTGCCATGGTATTTCCTCCCGGTGTTTTTCTCTTTCACACTTTCTTTTTTTCAAAAAAGGAGGGCAGGTCTTCTTCCCCTTTGCTTTGGTACATACAGTGCTTACTCTCTATTTCTTCAAACTGCTTTCCTGGCGACTTGGTGGTGCTCGCGGCAGTTGGCAGGCAGTTGGCGCACAGGGACTTCATTGGTCTGAGCGGCGGTTCTCCTTTTATGGATTCAATGAGTTCGATAGCCTGATCCAGTACCGACTTTTCCCCTTCAACGACAATGACCACCGATCCCTCTGAACCGTTTACCCCTCCCCCTCCGACCGGAATGGCCTCCAGGTCGAAGAGTATGCGGAAGGCCTCCACTTCTGTGACCACAGTGGCATTCATGAGGGGAATCATCCCGATTT
This sequence comes from Deltaproteobacteria bacterium, assembly GCA_019307805.1. Lineage (GTDB taxonomy): Bacteria > Desulfobacterota > DSM-4660 > Desulfatiglandales > HGW-15 > JAFDIX01. Next base: position 1,703 of record JAFDIX010000189.1, read on the forward strand.
TGACCCCCATGCAATAATAAAAGGTGTTCTGCCCGACGTGCCGCCCTGCCTCTTTCACCGAGGGGATTAATTTTTCAAGCCCTACGGGAACAATGAGGTGGCATCCCCGACCGCTGAGGATGCCGTAGGCATATCCGATGGTTCCGGCCGATGGGTGGGCGACATACACCCCGGCGTTCCCTTCGTGATCAACGGCATTGGCCCCCTTAATGAAGACCGATCCTGCATCGAAGTTCTTGAGGGTCTCCTCCATGGTCAATTCAGGCGGAACGATTTTGCCCTCTCGAAACATAATCATCGGAGGCTTTTCCTCCGGTTGTGTTACACAGAGAACACCATTGATGACCAGCCCCGAAAGGTATTTATCGGGTTCGGGACATTCGCCTATGATCTCCTGGGCGACAAGCACGTTCGTGGACCCGTGTCCAATCACGATTTCCCCCTCTTCCCTGGCATTTTTGACTTCCGGCAGTTGCGCAACTGCCTTTGCAATGAACCGCTTGGACTCAGAAGGGGTAAAAACAAATAGTGCTCGCATTTCAGACTCCTTTCTCCATTTTTTTGAAGACTAAACCACATAAAACGAGACTTCAAGAATAATGTGAATCTTTTATCCCGGGCGACCTATGGTCATGCTTCTGGAATCCTTATCGCTTTAATTATTAGGTATTTCTGGTACACTACACTAGTCCTTCTCCTCCAGGATTACCTCGGCAGCCAACCTGGCTGCCTTTCCAGCGACCTCGCCTCACTGGTCATGCTGAGGCCTTTTCATGAAATAGGTATAATCTTCCGGCTTGCGCAAGTCATAGGTTTTTCCCCATATTTTTGTGTGAATTTCTTTACACTCGACGCTGCCAAAAGTATTCCTGAATCGCGTAATGAACTCGGCGGCCCGCTCCCGGTTCGCTCTGTACATGCGACCGCTCTCCGGCCTGTAGGCGGGAGTGTCGGGGATGATACAATCCAGCTCGTCCTGCGGCTCCGGGCCGTACACCAACGAAATAGCCATTACTCCCGCTATCATGCCCCCGCACACTTCCGTATTGCCGGCAATCCCGCCAGGGAAGGCAGCAGCGGCCTTGATTGCCCCCTTCACCCTCTCGTCATCATAAAGCCCGATGTATTTGTGCAAGGTGTAGAGGATACACCTGACAGTGCTCCCAAACTCTGCCTCATTATACCGGGCAGCCTCTTCAATCTCATTGAGATAGTCCTCTATCTCCTTGGCACCCATTGCGCGAACCTCGTCCAGCATGATATCCCTCCTTTCACAGATAATGATGAACTACCCTGGCCCAGAGGGGATTTGCTTTGTTGAAAGTTCATTGCCTTATTGAATTTTCAAATAACAAATCCCAAAAAACAAATAAATAACAATGCCAGAAGCGTAACGAATTTGCCCATGGGTGTCCATGACAAATTGGAATGCCCAAATATGATGATCTTTACATAAAAATCTGTTTCATTTATAAGGACATAAAATTGGTTCATCCGTTTATGGGAGACGTGAAATCATGCACAATATGAATTCCTACGAGAGAGTCATGGCATGCTTTGAAGGCAAAATCCCTGACAGGGTTCCCATTGTCCCTATTGTCAGGGAATGGTGCTGTAAACAGGCCGGCATATCCCTATCGGAAACAATGGAAAATGTCGAAAAACACGTTTTTTCTCAGTACTACTGCGCCAGGGAGTTCAATTACGATATTGTTTTCGGGCTTCTCGGCGTGAGTGAAGAGTCCGAAGCCATGGGTTGCGCGGTCAAGTATGGAGACGGTTATCTGCCCATGATCGCAGACCATGTGATTAAGGATTATGAAAAAGATCTTCCCAAACTAAGGATCCCCAATCCTTACAAAGACAAGCGGCTTCCCTTGATACTGGAAGGCATCAGAAGGCTGAAGGAACTGTGTGCGGGTGAGATCCCGGTGGCAGGTAGTGTCCAGGGACCTTTCCGGCATGCGGCCATGCTGAGAGGTCCGGAGAACCTGATGCGCGATCTCTTCAAGAAAAAGGAGGGTGCCCGGAAGCTGATGGAAATAGCCACGGACAGCCTCATTGTTTGGGGAACTGCCGTGGTCCAGGCGGGGGCGGATATCGTATGGCTTCCGGACCCGGTGGCTTCAGGCGATGCGGTTTCACCCAAAGTCTACAAAGATTGGGTTCTGCCCTATACCCAACGGGTGGTTGGCGCCATTAAAAAAACCGGGGTCCCGGTATTAATGCACATATGCGGTGACACATCGGATCGGCTCGAGATGCTGGCATCCACAGGGGTGGACGGTTTGAGTCTGGATGCCAAGGTGGATTTGGGGTTTGCCCGTGAGACCCTGGGTCCGGATTATCTCCTCATGGGGAATGTGGAGCCCACCAACCCCCTCACCTTAGGGACGCCTGACACGGTCTATGAACATTCCCAAAAAGCCATTACCCAGGCAGGCAGTGAAGGTTCGTTTTTTCTGAGCAGCGGCTGCATTATATCCGATGAAGCGCCCCTGGAGAATATGGAGGCGATGTTCAGGGCCGGGCACGAGGCCATCTACTGAAATTCCAGTCTATCATCCTAATATTACAATACTTATTTTCTTTTCATGCTGTTTTAAATTGGCAAGAAAAATAACTTGAGTGAGCGCTCACTTTTTTCTTGACTTCCCCCCTATTCCCTTCTATATGCTATGGGGGTGGGATATGGGAGAGACGTTTCTGTTCATAGGCCACTTCCCTTCCTCATTTAATTTGGACCGGCGTTACCTGGAAATCTTGTCACCTTCACAACCCTTTTTACTCCCGCTGCGGAATTATTAATTGCACCCAAAATATGGCGATAGGTGAATTCTAAAACATGAAGGAAAGCGCCAAAAAAGTTGAAACAAAAATCAAGAACGTCGATCTTGTTGAGCAGCGAAGGCAGCAGATCATCCAGGGGGCAATCAAGATTTTCTCAGCCAAGGGTTTTCACAGTGCCACGGTGAGAGAAATAGCCGAAGAGGCAGGACTCACCATGGGGACCCTCTACAATTACATCAACCGCAAAGAAGACATCATCTACATCGTATATGACTACATTTCCGAAGCCCTCAGACAGGAAGTGAGGGACGCCATTGACGGCATCAGTGAACCAAAAGAGAGACTGAAGGCGGCTTTACGCCAGAATCTCAAGTCCATTCACCAGCACCAGGATGTCATCATGTTTATCTATAAGGCCTCAAGTTTTCTCGATAGGGAGAGTTTGCACGAGGTACTGGCAAGGGAGACCGAATATATTGAACTGTTTGAAGACCTGCTGCGAGGATACTTTAGGGGCAAAAAAGTCGATGAAAACCGCCTGAGACTTGCTGCAGATTTGCTGACCTACATACCCGTGATGATGACTTTCCGGCGTTGGAGCCTGAGGCGCCGCTTTGATTCCATGGATGAAGTGATGAAACACATCCTGGACTTTGTGCTCCATGGAATTGAATTTACCCTTTAACAAAGGGGAGAGAAAACATGAAAGCGGCAGTGTGGTATGAAAAAGAAAATATTCAAATTGAAGACGTACCTGACCCGGAGCCCGGGGCCGGGCAGGTAAAGTTGAAAATAAAGGTATGCACTATCTGCGGCTCAGATCTTCATGAGTACAGGGCCGGACCCTTCATTATTCCTTCCAAGCCCCATCCCCTCACAAAAAGACAAGGTGGCCCCGTTATTTTGGGACACGAATTTTCTGCAGAGGTCATAAAAGCGGGAGAAGGGGTTTCCCGCTTCAAACCCGGCGATCGGGTGGTCGTAAACCCTCTTATCTACTGCGGCGAGTGTCATTATTGCAAGCGTGGTCAGCACATCATGTGCACCAAGCTTGGCACGGTTGGATTTGCCGCAGACGGGGCCTTTGCAGAGTATGGCGTTTTCCATGAAACTGCGCTGTTAAAACTGCCCGATTCGGTCACTGATGACATGGGGGCATTTGTGGAACCCCTGGCTGTTGCGGTCCACGCGGTAAAAAGAAGTCGGATGAAAGTGGGTGCCGCTGTCGCCATCGTTGGTGCCGGACCCATTGGTCTTCTCGTCATGCAGGCCTGCCGGGCCGCCGGGGCCGGCGAGGTCTTTGTCGTGGAGCCCATGGAGGCCCGACGAAAAATGGCGGCCCAAACAGGCGCAACCGCGGTATTCGATCCCACCGAAGGTGATCCCGGCAAAGAAATAGCAAAACTAACAGACGGGTTGAGGGCCGACACGGCATTTGACTGTGTCGGAAATCAATCTGCCTTTGATACTGCGGTCAAAGTCACCGGGCGAAGAGGAATCATCTGCGTCGTGGGGCTGGCGTTGAAACCGATCCAAGTCCCTTTCATCAGGCTTTGGGGGCATGAAAAAGAACTCATTTTCAGCAGTGGGTATGAAGACGAGTTTCCAGCGGCTATCTCATATCTGGCCGATGGT
>JAFDIX010000919.1 GCA_019307805.1 Deltaproteobacteria bacterium
TCCTTGCGCAAGACGCGGACCTATGGCAAGGTCAGGTGCCATAATCCAAGTTGCATGGGAAGGCTTCAGCCCACGGCAGGGGCCAAGACGGTAAAGTGTCCGGAGTGCGGAATGGAGTATCGCATCTACTGGATCCGGCCGGATTTCCCTAGAATCCGTGGGCCGGTATGGGACGTCAACCGAAGAATCGCGCAGGAAGCTGCGGCAAAAAAAGGAGTATAGGATGGCATTAAATAGAAAGATTGCATATATCGATCTGTCCACAGGCAAGATTGAGGCAAAGCCCATCCCCCTGGAGATGAGAAAGAAATATCTCGGCGGCAGAGGGCTGGACGCCTATTTACTTTATAATAACACCAGAAAGGGCTGTGACCCGATGGGGCCGGGAAACGCCCTCATCGTCAGCGGCGGTCTGCTCTGTGCAACCCTGGCCTCCGCCACATCCAGATGCCATGTCATGGCCAAATCCCCCCTCACCAATTTGCTGGGGAGCGCCAACATGGGCGGTTTTTTTACACCGGAACTGGCCTGGGCAGGGTTTCACCACCTCGTCATCAAAGGCAAGGCGGAAAAGCCCGTATATCTCTGGATTCATAACGGTGAAATCGAGATTCGGGATGCCGGTGATCTGTGGGGGAAGACAACCACGGAAACCCAGTGGGCCATCAGGGAGGAACTGGAGGATGAGGATATCAAGAGTATGGTCATTGGCCAGGCCGGTGAAAACCTGGTGACCTACGCCAATGTCATGACCGGAATCAAGAACGCGGGCGGCCGAACCGGGATGGGCTGTGTCATGGGCTCCAAGAATCTCAAGGCCATTGCTGCCCGGGGTACCATGGACATTAGCATCCACGATCCCATCGAGGCCCTGGAATACAACAAGCGCTTTATCGAGCAGATTACCAGCGCCAAGGTGAACCAGACCCAGGGCGCCCTTGGCACCCCCTTTATCTGGGGCGCCACCAATTCATGGGGCGGCGTCCGTACCAGGAATTTTCAGTACAACCAGTGCGAGTATGCGGATGAGATCGAACCCGAGAATCTGGATGACATTGCCACCGAGACCATGGGGCCCTATCACATGACCGGGTGTTTCGGGTGCCAGGTCCACTGCCGGGCCCAGTACAAGATCCCCACCGGCCCCTATGCCGGGACCTATGACGAAGGGCCTGAATACACGTCCCAGGGGGCCTTTTGCAGCGAAACAGACACCCCCAGGGCAGAGACCCTCCTGACCGCCAACCACTTTGTGGACCAATGGGGTGTGGATAACCTGGAAATCGGGAGCATTATCTCCTGGGCCATGGAGCTCTATGAACTGGGCATCATCACCACCAAGGAGACCGACGGCCTGGACCTGCGCTTCGGCAATGACGAGGCGGTCCTCGAAATGGTTAAACGCATCTGCTTCCGCGAAGGATGGCTGGGCAATGTGCTCGCCGACGGAGGGATTCAGGCTGCCGACAAGATCGGGAAGAATTCCTTTGATTATATGATCCAGGTAAAGGGCATGAACAACCTGCACTCCGATGAGCGGTCAACGCCCGCCCTTGCCCTGAATATTGCCACCTCCTCAGGAGCCGGCCGGCCATTGATCTTTACCACCTCCCCGAGGAGGTCCTGAGGCAGATATACAGCAACCCCATCCCCTATGACGGGCCCCTGACCTCGGAACACACTTCATACGTGGGGAAGGCCTGGCCCGTATTCTGGCAGGAAAACTGTTATATGGCGGTAGACGCCCTCGGCATATGTAAGTACCACACCACCTTCCTGGGAGCGACCCTCCCCAATTTCGAGGACTGGTCCAGGGTCATCTTCTACAATACGGGTCTGGAAATGACTCCTGAAGAGATCTGGGATGCGTCCGTGCGGGCCAACATGATGGAGCGGCTATTCAACTCGTTACTTTGACGAACCCTGCAGGAGGGGTGCCCCGGACGTCATCGGGGCCAAGATCGATCGAAAAAAATTCACCAAGATGATTGATGAGTTTTATGAATTCAAGGGATTGGACAAAGAGGGTGTCCCCAAACCGGCGACCCTCAAGCGGCTCGATCTGACCAAAGAGCCATCCCACGTGCTGTAATTCCCCTGATAGGAGGAGAATAATGGATAAGGTTCTATTGATAGACCACGAGAAATGCACCGGGTGCAGGCTTTGCGAGCTCGTCTGTTCCGTGACCCACGACGGTGTCTCAAATCCTGCTCGCAGCCGAATAAAAGTGATGAAGTGGGAGGCAGAAGGACTCTACATACCCATGTCCTGTCAGCAGTGTGAGGACGCCCCCTGCATGAATGTCTGCCCGGTGAAGGCCATATCAAGGGATGAAGATTACGGCTTCGTCAAGGTGGATTATGATGTCTGCATCGGGTGCCGCTCCTGTGTAATCATTTGTCCCTTTGGGGCCATGAACTACAATCCCATGGACAAGAAGGTTTTCAAGTGTGATCTCTGTGGAGGCAAGCCCCAATGCGTCCGTTTCTGCGACATGAAGGCCGTGGATTATGTGGATGCGGACCGGATCAGTGTACTCAAGAAGAGGGATTCGGCACAGCGGCTGTCGGCAGCCCAGAGGCAGGCCGGGGCCCTGAATATGATGTAACCATCATCACCGTCTTTTTTTGGACTGTACGGAGGCCTTCGCCCCTGGTGAAGGCCTCCGTTTATTTCCCGTACCCTACCCGCCGGCCAGCATCAGTGTGATGTGGATTTCGTCACCATTTGTAACGGGTTTTGCAAGTTCATCCGGATAGGCACTTTCCATATTGAGGTAGATTTCCACCACGCTGAGCAATTTCCCCCTGCTGTCGAAAAGCGATTCCTCTATGCCGGGGAACTTTTGCACCAATGCCCCGATGCACTCCCCCACTGTTTTGCCCTTCACCTCAATCGTCTCTACGCCGTCGGTGTAATGGCGCTGGGTTTTATGGATGTTGATCTTGATGCCCACTCCCTACTCCTTTCCAGCCAATTGATTATATCGCAATACGATTCTTTCTGACAATTAGCACATTATTAGCATATTTTAACCACCATCTAAACCCTTACCAGTTTGAATATTAGATTTTTGTGATTGTTGGGAGTTGTGATATAAAAAGGAAGCATGGGCAAAGAGAAAATATGGGTACTAAATCTCTAAAAATAGAAATGCTAGAATTGAAATCCCTGCTAAAACCATTGATGAAGAAAGGTTCCTGATAATCGGTAAAATTTCTGATAAATGCTGGTCGACAATTGTCACTTACCGGAATGAAAAAATCAGGATTATTTCTGTGCGCCGATCCCGAAAAGAGGAGATTGAGATTTATGAAAGCTAAAGACTTAGATAAAAAGTTTGATTCCGGAGAAGATATTACCGAATTCCTTGATGTTTCAAACGCCAAGAGACCTGGCCTAGATCAGAAAAGAGTCAATGTGGACTTTCCTGTATGGATGATTCATAGCCTGGATAAGGAAGCTAAACGACTTGGTGTGCCTCGGCAGTCTATTATTAAAATCTGGATCGCCGAAAAATTGAAAGAGGTCTCCAAATAACCCTGATACGAACAAGCGGATTAGCTCTGACCCAAAAAGCTGACGCTTTTTGTCCAGGTTATCCGCAGCGGTTGAGTTCTAGGATAAGTATACTGCGAAACCTTCCAATTGAAGGCTATTGAAAGAATACTGATAAATTTCGAGCAATGAAAAAAGATAGGTTCATTTGGGAAGTCTTCAATTGCCCATTATTCAAGGTTTCATCTGGCAGTAGTAATTGAAATGAGAGCTATCTCAGACAAGGCT
>JAFDIX010000920.1 GCA_019307805.1 Deltaproteobacteria bacterium
ATTTGTATCAAATTGGAGGGACCACAATATATAGTGGTGGGGAACATATGCAAATATTACAGATATCTCCTATAAAAAACCAAATATCACCCCGGTGGTGATTAATTGAGAATACATGCAAAATAGCCAGATCCCAGATTTGTAGATGTAACCCCCACTTTTGCAAAAATTCAGATATCCTAATCTAATATCACAAGTTTTGAAGGTCGGTCAATTCTGCATAGATGTTTACAGTATCGGTAATTTTAAAAGGTTAAATATTTTACAGATACGTTGGATATCTGAAATCTAACTACCGGCGCGGGTAAAAACCAAGGCCTTCGCACCAACAAGAAAGCTGTAACCATTGGAACGGCACTGCTTATAGCCGTCCGAGTGAAACGGATTGTTATGTGGCGAAACTCTATGGTTCGCGAAGACCTTCCAGCCATTCCTTGACAATGGGTCGGACTTCAGGGCCAACAACCAAGCCCATGTGTGTTACCCCCTGCAACAGCTTTACCTGAACTTTTGTATATTGAGAAATCACTGGTTCATATTGACAGTAGATCATGGCTTCGTCGTCTGTGCCGGCGACAACGAAAAGGGGTTGTGTTATGGCACGGAGATCTTTTTCATAGTCACGAGGGGCGTAAGCAGTGTTGAGCTTATAAGAGTACGACAGGGTTTCGGTCCCGTCACGGGCTTTTTCCGCCATGTTAAACTCAATGACAGTCAGATAATTGAGCCAACGAACCCCTACATTATTTAGCATGACAAGCCCAATGATGCGGCCGGTGTATGGCTTCGCAAATCCACCCGAATTAAGGCGCGTTGTTGGCGCGTTATATTTAAGGAAGGGCGACATAAGCAGGTAGGCCTTGGCTTTCTTCCCGTATTGGCTTCCAGCAAAGCGAATGGATAGCCCACCACCTAATGAATGGCCGCCCACAATCAGCATTGAATTTGGATTATCCTTCTGGATTATAGCGATAAGATCTGCCAAATCATCTTCTAATTGGCCGATGTAGTCCACATCCCCTCGTCTTTTAGGGCTAAGCCCATGTCCCCGTAAATCCGGGGTGTATACCTGGGCTAAACCTTCGGAGCTTATGAACTCGGCTAACGGTAGAAAATAGCTGCTATGCCATCCCGCGCCATGTAACAGGATTACAATCTTTTCAGAATCAGCTGAATAATGACGATATGCTAACTGTGTTCCGTCTCTGGCTGTAAAGCTTTTTAGTTCTGGCAGGCTTGAGTAATCGAAAAACAGCTCATCGAAGGCCAGACCACGCTGCGCTATATCAGGTTTTTTAGGTTTGCCCATTAGAATTAGAACAGCAACAATTCCGAAATAAATCACCGCAGAGATGAGCACAAAGGTGAATACAAATTTAAATACCTTTGAAATTATCTTTGTCATCAGTTACACCTGCTGTAATTGGTTTGTTTTATCTGTGTTGGTTCTATTCCTCATACAAAGTGCTGATTCTCAGTATGCCACAAGTTATTATACAGGTCCGGGATATCATCACCTTCGTAATGTTATCCGTGCCAAACGCAATGTGTTTGCCAGGAAACCAGATATGAGCAGGTGCAGATATATTGAGATACATGCACAATGGCTAAATTACAGATATGTAGATGTAACCACAATTCTGGTAAAAATGCAGATATCCTAATCTGATATCACAAGTTTTGAAGGTCGGTCAATTCTGCATAGATGTTTACAGTATCAGCAATAAATAAGGGCGGAAGATATTTGTTTTTTATTGTTGATATCTGGAATTGAGGCTCATTTGCGATTTGTTGGATATCCACAATTATTTAAGGCGAAACATTGGCTATTTTAGGGAGACCCGCCGTTGAAAGTAAATTTTGCAGGTTGGATACCTGCTCTTTGTCTTTATAGACTTCCTGATGGAAAAACTCCGTGGCTGTGAGTGTGGGGTAAATCAGCAAGGCCTTGGCGACAGCTTCTCTGGCACCTGCTTTGTCATCCATTGACATCCTGCATGCGGCCTCATAACAGCGAGACCTGTAAGTTTGAAACGGCATTGCTGCC
>JAFDIX010000921.1 GCA_019307805.1 Deltaproteobacteria bacterium
ACCAGACCGGTAGGATAATGCACCGTGCAGAGGGCACCATGGGATCCCGTTTCATTGGGTGTCCCGAATGCATGACCAAAGGTCTTGCGTAGAATGGTATCCCGTTCCCCCCATCCCTCGCATATCACAAGACCCCTGGGATCTTTTTGCCTCACTGCATTCAGGCGTTCAACGGTAAAGTCCAATGCCTCGTCCCAGGTGACTTCTTTCCACATGGGGTCCACATCGAGCCCTTTTTCAGGATTCGTTCGAATCATGGGATTCTTCACACGATAGGGATTATAGAGCCCCATGATCTCGGCATTTCCCTTGGCGCAAAGGGTCCCATAATGGGGGGGCGCATCCGGGTTCCCCTCAACCCGTGTCACGATACCGTCCTCCAGATGCACCAGGGTTTTGCAATCCCCCTGCATACAGGCCCGGCACAAACCGTGGAGCACCTCTTTCTCCCCCTTCCCCCCGGAATCCACCTCTTTCCAGCGGTAGGGTGATGATTCAAACCAGCCCTGCCCCGACGTGATACTCCTCAGCATATCCTCATATGCAATCGTCTTTCTTGCCATCTGCCAACTCCTTATTCCTTTTTATCTCACACTGCCTTTGGTAATCGCTGGCCCTCTGCGGCCACCCTTCCCGTGACGGACACGGGAGGTTCGTCGTGGACCTTTTTCACCAGTGTGAATGCCTTTCTGACCTGGGCTTCCGTCCCCTCCACCACAAAGGCCCTGGCCCCTTCACTTCCACCGATACCCCCCCCAGAAACAACCGTGGCCCCGGCACCGGTGAGCCTTTGCAGGGCCTCTATCTCTGTAACCACCGTAAAGGATGTCAAGGGGATAAGCCCCGGCGGGTTGCCCTTGCTGTACTTCAAACGCAACTGTCCCAGCTTTTTGGAGGCTTCGATGACCGAAGGAATCATCTTTTCCAGACCCACAGGTACGATGCAGTGCAACCCCCTGGCCGTGATAATCCCAAAGGCCTGGGCCCAGGAACCCCCTAAGGGATTGGTCTGAAGTCCTCCCGCATGCCCATAGGGGTCTACGGCATTGGCCCCCTTAATGAAAACGTCATCCCGCTCGTACTTTTTGAATTCATCCATGAATTCCGCAAAGGGGAGTTTGCGCTGTTTTCCTTTCTCCCACACCATCATGGTATGGTCCGATTCCGGATTCTCCCCATAGAGACCTTCCGCGATCACACCCACGCAATAGTCGAATTTCCGCACCGGCTTCCCGGTGAGGGCCTCTATAATATATCCGGTCGTTGTGCCGTTGGCGATGGCCAGTCGACCTTTTCTGAAGGCCTGCCTGACCTCGGGCATTTTTGCCACGGCCATGCCGATCAGCTTTTTCCCCGCTGCCGGCGTGAGCACGAAACTGCCGGAAACCGTGCCCCTGGGCCGGGTTGTTTTTTCTGTCATGATTACACCTCCTCATGCACTCGAGGATACCAGCAAAGTTTTGCCTCAAATCGACAAGTTGAAGAGACTCTTCGTTGGTTCTCGAAGCGAATAGATACTGGATACTTGATGCTCGATACTGGATAATAAAAAGAAACCATTTTGAAATCCAGCATCATGGCCTAACTAACTGGAACTGAGCAATTCTCTAAAACCTTGACGTAAAATTTAAGATTTTGGGCTATGAAGACCATTAATCGATGATGGCCATGGCATTGATCTCCACCAGACAGCGCGGATCCGGGGCCAATTGCACGATCTGCACTGTGGTCGTGGTGGGCTTGTTATCGCCCATGTATTCGTTCCACACCCTGTTCAGGGCGTCCTGCTGGGACATGTCCGTGAGAAAACGATTAGCCACCACCAGATCCGCCATGGTGGCACCCACTGCATCCAGTCCCTTTTTGAGATTTTCCATGACGATCCGGGCCTGCCCCTCCATGTCCTCGGGCATGTCTGCAAATTCCTCGGGGACATGGGGATGGCTGTGGTACACGGGCGCGGCAGTCACCCCTGCAAGAAACACGGTGGTACCCCCGGTGACCTTGATGGCAGGGGCATAGGGCATCCAGACATCCGGTGCGTCGG
>JAFDIX010000922.1 GCA_019307805.1 Deltaproteobacteria bacterium
TACCAAATCCCTACCAGGATAAACGCTGTTTCTACTGTGGAAGCGAAAACCCGGAAGGTCTTAAACTACATTTCTACCGGGATGATGAAACCGAGGAGGTATCCACGGAATATTTTCCGGCTCAACATTTTATTGGTCAGGGCAATATTCTGCATGGCGGCATTCAACTGGGTCTTCTGGATGAAATAATGGGATGGACGAGTTATGTCTATACCGGAGAAATGGCTGTCACATCGGATTTCAACGCCAAATTTATTATGCCCGTTTATTTGGACAAAACAGTAAAGGCCGTCTGCAAAGTCACTTCCAGAGAGGACCTGAAAGTCCATATGCATGCAGCCCTGAAAAATGATGAAGGGCTGGTGTGTACTACGGCCACCGGAGTCTATCACATCTTGTCACCTGATAAATACCAGGCCCTTATCAGCGGCAAATGAGCAACAATTTTAAAAGAAGATTTTGTGGCCGGTAAAATCATATGATTTAAGCTTTTTATAAGGCCTCAACGGGTTTATGCCGTGTGGGGTTTTTAATTTGGAAAACGGGGTTTCAATGGAATGGCTTTCAGTCTGGCTCTGATTATCATATTGGGCCTGAGTTCGGATTATATCTTCAGGCGCATCAAAATTCCCGGTCTTGTGGGTATGCTTTTCGCAGGGGTCATTGTCGGCCCCTATGTGTTGGGCCTGATGTCCCCGGAAATGATGAAGGTCTCCGGTGATTTCAGGAAAATTGCACTTATCGTCATTCTGCTTCGGGCCGGGTTTGAACTCCGTCGTGACACCCTGAATCGTGTGGGGCGGGCCGCCGTCATCATGAGTGCGGTTCCGGCCATTTTTGAGATTTTCGGTGTTGTTCTGGTGGCCCCGGCACTGCTGGGCATGACCCTTATAGAGGCCCTCATACTGGGTTCCATACTGGCCGCCGTCTCGCCCGCCGTGGTTGTGCCGCTCATGATTGACTTTATGGATCGCGGGAGAGGGAACAAAAAGGGGATTCCAACACTTGTTCTCGGGGCCTCTTCCCTGGACGATGTCTTTGTGATTGTCCTGTTCACCGTGTTTCTGGGTATGTACGGGGGCATGGAGGGGAATCTCCTGATCAGGCTTTCCACCATTCCCGTTTCAATTGTGCTCGGAATTGTCATGGGACTGATTCCCGGATATCTCCTGCTGCGGCTATTCCAGAGATACGACTGGCGCCCTCCAAAACGTACGCTGGTGGTTTTGGGTGTGGCCGTCCTTCTTACATGGTTTGAAAAGGTGTGTGAGGCGTGGGTACCAATGGCCGGTCTGCTGGGGGTGATGGCCATCGGATTCATTATTCTGGAAAAATCCGAACCCATTGCCCACATTATTTCCCAAAAGCTCAAGAGACTGTGGGTCTTTGCAGAACTCCTCCTTTTTGTTCTCGTGGGGGCACAGGTCAACATCCATGTGGCCTTAAAGGCCGGGCTGGCAGGTGCCCTGGTCATTTTTGTGGGCCTTATTTTCAGAAGCGCGGGTACATATGTTTCTCTTTTTGGTACGCCCTTTACATGGCGTGAAAAGCTTTTCTGCGTGGTGGCCTATATACCCAAAGCCACGGTTCAGGCGGCCATCAGTGCCGTGCCCCTGGCAGCGGGGGTGGCATCCGGAGAGGTTATTCTGGCCGTGGCCGTCCTTTCAATCATATTGACAGCACCCCTTGGGGCCATCGGAATTAAGATCTTTGGCGAGAGGATCCTTGACCACGGAGAATATTCGGTCTATCGGTTCAAGGAAATCCGCAAGAATCTGGGTCTTCCCAGGGTCGGGCAGAGTGTCAGGAATAAGAGGTCCGGAAAGGTATGGAAGGTGATCGAAGAAAAAGAGGTATGGATAGGAGATACAAAACAGACGCCCGCCATATCCTTACGATTCTGGAACGAAGATTCCGCTAACGGCCCGGGAACAGGAAAGACTTTGGCCGGCAACTTCAAACCAAACGACTGGAATTTCGAGGAGAATTGGGAGATCCTTTATGACTGGTGATGGTTTCCCTTGTTAAATTCAGGATGCCCCGGCC
>JAFDIX010000923.1 GCA_019307805.1 Deltaproteobacteria bacterium
TCCAGAAGTGCCTTGGCCTCTTCAAAGGTAGTGGCCTTCACCACTTTGCACATGGTGAGCAATTCTTCCAAAACTGACAGAATGTCAGGTTCATCATCTACGATGAGAACCTTTTTCCCCTCCAGGATGTTTGTTTCCGACATGTTCATGCCTCCAGATAGACACGTAAATTTTTGGGTATAAAGAAATCCACAAGTGATTCAGAAAGTAAAGAACATTTTACAAAAAATTGGTTTCGCGCCCGGATTATTTCACACCATTTTTTTCTTCGTCCCGGGGGATCAGGGTAGGACGCCCAGGAAAACAAGGCCGTCTCTGAAGAGGAAAAGAGCAAAAAGGGCGAGCAATGCCGCAAGCACCCGCATTACATATATATATCCTTTTCCGGTCAGGAACCTCCTGGACTTGCCGGTCAGCAGGGCAAGAAAGATCTTTGATCCCACCAGCAGCACATAAAAGCTAAAAATAAACGCCAAAGCTGAAATAAGACTTCTTTCGCGGGCCTTTAAAATAAAGGGTGCTCCCACCGTCATCCAGAACAAATAGGGGTGGGGGTTGAGGAGGTTGATCAGGGCTCCCTTACTCAGTGATCGTGGTTGGCGGTCTGATGCCTGGAGGTTGACAGGTTCAACCCGAAGGCTCCCGTAGGCCAGGTGCAGCACGTAGAGCCCGCCTGCCAGGGAAATCAGTCCCAGAATGACATCGAAGTCGGTCAACCTGGTCAGTACCAGCAGGGACAACAGGATAATGGGCAAATCCGTAATCAGAGGGGCTGCTGCTACTTTAACCCCTTCCCCGGCATTGTGTTTGAGGGTCTGGGTGATCACCAGTGTGAGCAGGGGGCCCGGTGCAAGCCCCGCAGACAAGCCCAGTACGGTACCCACCGCTAATGCAGAGACCATGCTCTTGTACCTATTCTCATCCTGAACTCGGCTTCGTCATCAGCCATTTTCCAATCGCTTCCATTCCGGGGAGCTTGGCCTCGAGGTTTTGGCGGCGCACCGCAATCATGTTCACTACATCAAGCCCGCATTTCGCAAGGAATTTGTCCAGGATAGAACAACACTCCGGCGCGTTGTTGCCGCTGCCGCCTGCCACACAGACACCAACAGCGGATTTCCCCTCTATGAGTGCCCGGCCTTTCTCATTTATGGTGGTCCTTCGGACCCGGGAAAGAAATGCCCGCATGCTCTCGCTCAGATCTCCAAAATAGACCGGGGTCGCAAAGATGGTGACATCGGCGGCCTGTACTTTCTCCAGGAGGCCGGGCAGGTCATCGTCAATCACGCAGCGGCCCTTGTCTTTACAGAGCCCCCAGCCGTTGTCTTCACATTGCCGACAGCGTTCTATTTGCAATGTGGGGAGAAAAATGCTCTCAACATCGCCTCCGGCCTGGGTAACGCCTGCAAGGATCCCATTGGCAGCACGGGCAGTCTGACCTTCCGGATTCCTGCTTCCTGATAGCATCAGAATCTTCATAAATTATCTCCTTTCAAGTTTTATTAAAACGGGGAATCCACCTTGGAACATCTTTCATATAGGCCTCATATTCTACACCAAAGTGATAATCGATAGGGGTATCCGTATAAAGAGTGAAATAGTTTTTGAAATGAAGTCTGTATAGTTCAAGAAAAAGGAATCCGCTATCCACAGGACCATGAAGATCACAAAGAGAATAACCTGTCCCAAATCACCCCGAGGGTGTTCCCCCGCCGGGTCCGGCCTGTCAATATGTCTAGGCATAATCGATTTTTTTCCTTTCAATCCAATACAGAAACCCTTGCCCGCCCCGGCAAGCAATAACCTTTCTGCCTTCCGCCCTCTGTACTCCGTCTTCCGCCCGCTGCCCTCCGCCTTCTGTTTTCTGTCCTCCGTCCTCTGTTCTCAGCCGTCTGCCCTCTGTCCTCCGTCCTCTGCCTTAAAGGTCCATCAGTCTTTTCGGATGGCGCTCAGTATATAGTTTAAAATCATTAATGTAGGCATCCCACAGAGTACAACTGCAAGCAAAGGGGCAAAACACCAGTACCATGTGACACCCGG
>JAFDIX010000924.1 GCA_019307805.1 Deltaproteobacteria bacterium
CGATCCTCTCTGTATATTTCAAAGTCGGATTTTGGAAAAATGCCTTGATTTTTTTTAAGAACATCTCTATTGTATCTAATTCTATCCTATTTATTGACTAACTTAGGAGTTTAAGAGAAGCGCGAAATGACTTGATTTCTAAAGTATTAGACGGTCTCGGGTGGCAGGTATTCTTCGTCGCCTTTTTTGAGACAATGTCTTAAAAAAAATCCACATAAGAGGAGGAAAAAATGCCGTTTAATCTTAAAGGCAGACATTTTTTGACCCTAAAAGATTTTTCTCATCAGGAGATTGAATTTCTTATCAATCTTTCCATCGAATTGAAGAAAAACAAGTATTCGGGTCTGAGAGGAAAAAACCTGGAGGGCAAGAATATTGCCCTCATCTTTGAGAAAGCCTCCACCAGAACGCGATGTGCCTTTGTGGTCGCTTGTGCTGATGAGGGGGCCCACGCCGAATATCTCGGGAAAAACGATATTCAGTTGGGAAAGAAGGAAACTGTAAAGGACACAGCCAGGGTACTCGGCCGGATGTTTGACGGCATTCAGTTCAGGGGATTCAAACATGAAGCGGTTGTGGAACTGGCCAGATATGCAGGTGTCCCGGTGTGGAACGGTCTGACCGATAAATACCATCCGACCCAAATCCTTGCCGATTTCATGACCGTCCTGGAATGCAAGGGGTATTTGAAGGGGATTAAGTTTGCCTATGTGGGTGACGGAAGAAGCAACGTGGCCAATTCTCTCCTGATCGGGGGGGCCAAAATGGGGATGGATCTAAGGGTCGTTTCTGCGGAATCCCTGTTTCCTGAAGGAGAGCTTTTGAACGAGGCGGAAGCCCTTGCTACTGAAAGCAGGGGAAAAGTCACATTAACCAGTGATGTCAGCGAAGGAGTAAAGGGGGTCGATGTGATTTATACGGACGTATGGGTCTCCATGGGTGAAGAAAGCAAAATCAAGGAACGAATTCAGTTGCTCATGCCCTATCAGGTCAACAGTGACATGATCGAGAGAACAGGAAATCCGGAAGTGATTTTCCTGCACTGTTTACCCTGCTTCCACAATACGGATACCGAAGTGTCCCGGCAATTCCCGGATATCTGTGAAGCGACGGAAGAGGTCTTTGAAAGCAAACACTCGAAGGTCTTCGATGAAGCTGAAAACAGGGTTCATACCATCAAAGCCGTTATGGTGGCTACTTTGGGCAGTTAGCCGATTCCAAATTATTGGTTCCTAGGAAAGGGAGGGTTTCATATGAATGAGAAGGTAGTGTTGGCATATTCAGGGGGATTAGATACATCGGTTATCCTTAAATGGCTCATTGATAAAGGATACGAGGTGATTGCCTATGTTGCAGATGTGGGTCAGGAAGATGATTTTGAGGCCGCCAAGACGAAAGCTATGGATTTGGGGGCCTGCAAAGTCTACGTGGAAGACCTGAAAAAAGAATTCGTAACCGATTTCATATTCCCCGCCATCAGGGCAAATTCCGTTTATGAAGGTAAATACCTGCTGGGCACATCCCTGGCTAGACCCCTTATTGCCAAAAGGCAGGTAGAAATCGCCAGGAAAGAGGGAACAAACATTGTCGCCCATGGTGCTACAGGAAAGGGTAATGATCAGGTTCGATTTGAGATGACCTATTATGTCCTAATGCCTGAAGTCAAGATTATCAGCCCCTGGAAGGATGAAGAATTTCTGCAAAGATTCAGCGGGCGGACGGATTTGATCAACTACGCAAAAGAGAAAGGGGTCCCTATACCTGTAACCGCAGAAAAGCCTTACAGCACTGATGAAAACATGATGCATATCAGTTATGAGGCGGGCGTTTTGGAAGACCCCAAATATGAGCCTGACAAAGACATGTTCATAAAAACAAAGGATCCTGAGGACGCCCCCGACCAACCCGAAGAGCTCGTGATCGAATTCCATCAGGGCATTCCTGTTAAAGTTGAAAATTGGGCCGATAAGACCATCCAGGAAGATCCCGTGGAATTTTTCCAGTATCTGAACATGCTGGCAGGAAAACATGCCATCGGA
>JAFDIX010000925.1 GCA_019307805.1 Deltaproteobacteria bacterium
AGCCCGATGAGTTTCAAAAGTTCCTGGAGAAAGGTCATTCTTTTTATGGTCATGTAATTACCGTACAGGTAATGGCAGTCCCCGACGTGTCACCCGCCCACCAGAACCCCGTCCGCTCCGCTTTGAAGGGCACGGAGAATAAAATGGGGGGATACTGTGGCCGAACACATGACCCGAATGGCATGAACGTTCGGGGGATACTGCATTCGGCTTACCCCGGCAAGGTCAGCCGCGCCATAGGTGCACCAATTACAGAAAAATGCGACGATTTTAGGTTCGAATCGATCCTTTTTCACATTTCACTCCTTTTTCGTTTAAAGGTTTATGCGCTCAACCTGCTTTGAATTTGAGCGTAGATCTGCTGATTGTTAAATCCCATGAGAACGACTGCTTCGGAAGGACATGCGGCCGCGCAGGCACCGCAGCCCTTGCAAGATCTGAGCCACTTTCTTTTCAGTGTCAAAGGCAATGGCGCCGTAAGGGCAGACATGGATGCATCCGAGGCACCCTGAGCAAAGCCTTTCATCGATTCGGGACACAAAGCCTCCGACTTTGACCTGATCATGCGCCAGTACGGTCAGGGCTCTGGATGCAGCGGCCTTGGCCTGCGCGATGCTCTCTTCGATCGGTTTGGGATAGTGAGCCATGCCGCAGAGAAAGACCCCGTCCGTAGGAAATTCAACGGGTTTCAGTTTCTGATGAGCTTCCAGAAGCCAGCCGTCCCCGTCAGTCGGGACCTTAAACATTTGGGCAAAATTCGTATCCCGGTTGGAAACGATAGCTGTGGCCAGGCAAAGGATATCCGCTTCAACCTCAAATATACGGCCAAGCATCCTGTCTTCAAATGCCACCGTGACTCGCTGGTCTTTCTGTGCAACCACCGGTTTGCGTTCCGGGGAGTACCTGAAAAACAAGACGCCCATTTCTCTGGCCTTACGATAGATATCTTCTCTTTTTCCATAGGTCCGAATGTCCCGATACAGCACATACACATTAACGTTCGGATTTCGCTTCTTCAGTGAAACGGCACTTTTCATGGTATGGGTACAGCATACCTTCGAACAGTAGGGGTGCTCTTCGTTTCTGGATCCGACACATTGTATGAACACAACATTTTCGGGATTTTCCAGACGATGGTCGTTGTTTTTGAACAGTTCGTCCATCTCCAGGTGCGTCATCACGGCTGCGTGTTTTCCATATAGATACTCGTCCGGCTTGTATTCCGTCGCACCCGTAGCCAGAATCGCCACACCGTGTTCGATAGTTGATGGAGAGGCCCCGTTGGATATTGTGGTCTTGAAATTACCCACAAACCCATCCACAGCGTCGATCGAAGTCCCCAGATGAATGGTGATCGATGAATTGGATTCCACTTCCTGAATCAATTTCTTGACGAATTCACCGATATTTTCATCTTTATAGGTATGATCAAGTTTTCTGGCGTTTCCGCCCAGGACTTCCGATTTTTCGATGAGATGAACCGGATATCCATGTTTTGCGAGAGAAAGGGCTGCGGTCATGCCCGCAAGGCCGGCGCCGGCCACCAGAGCGCTGCGGCTCACCGACAGATCCGTCTCCCACAGCGGCTTCAGAAGGGCCGACTTGGCCACCGCCATTTTAACGAGGGTTTTGGCCTTTTCCGTGGCTGAATCCGGATCATCGGCATGGACCCAGGAATCGTGGTTGCGAATGTTGGCCATTTCAAACAAATATTTGTTCAGCCCCGCACTGATCAGCGTTTCCTGGAAAAGTTCCTCGTGGGTGCGAGGCGTACAGGCTGCAATCACAATCCGGTTCAGGTTCTTTTCACGAATGACTTGCGATATCTTGTCCTGAGTATCCTGACTGCATGTAAACAGGTTCTCTTCCACATAAACCACCCCGGGCAAAGTTCCGGCATATTTCACCACTTCCGGCACACGAACGATGCCGCCGATATTGGTACCGCAGTTGCACACAAACACACCGATTCTCGGCCTGGCACGCACCACGTCTTTTTCCGGCGGAATGTCGAGTGTCTTTGTGCGCGTGTTTCTGGCAGGTGCCAGTTTCTCAGTCGCCGCGCAGGCCGCGGCGCTGGCTTCCATAACGGACTGGGGAATATCCTTGGGGCCGGTAAACGCACCACAGGCATAGATCCCCGGCACCGTGGTAGTCACAGGCGCGAAAGAACTCGACGCAATAAAACGGTATTTATCAAGGCCGATACCTATTCGATCTGAAAGCGTCTTTACATCGGGTGCAATCTCCAGTCCCGTGGATAAAACGACCATATCAAATGTTTCCACTTTTGGCGTTCCGTCTTCTTCCACATATCGAAGCTGCAAATCGTCTGTTCCGGGTACGCACACCGCTTAGTTTGGCCTTTTCATAGTACCGGTCGAAATCCTTTCCCTGGGTTCGCATATCCATGTAAAATATTGCACAATCCAGGGGTTCGCCGGCATGTTCTTTGGCCATGATCGTCTGTTTGACGGCATACATGCAGCACACCGATGAGCAGTATCCATTGCCGCACAGGTTCGTTTCCCTGGACCCGACGCATTGCAGCCACGCGATCTTCTTCGGCTGCTTTTCCGTCTGCTTTTTCTTCTGTTTGCTCGAAGGCCGGACCAGATGCCCCCCATACGGCCCGGTAGCAGACAGCATGCGTTCAAATTCCATGGAGGTTACAACATCAGGCCGACCGCAATATCCATAATTATCAGCCCGGCCCGGATCAAAAGACCGAAACCCCGGCGCCAGAATGATCGACCCGACATTCAACGTGATCGTCTTTTCCGTGTCATCGAAGTTGATGGCTCCAGACGGGCAGAACTTCTCGCAGGCTTTACACTTGCCATTTTTTTGGAAGTAAATGCAGTTGTCCGCATCGATCGCATATTTCAAGGGTACGGCCTGGGAGTATGGCACGTAGATCGCCTTGCGCTTGATCAGTTTTTCGTTATAAACGTCATCCACCTTTTTTGGGCACTTTTCTGCACACATACCGCAGGCAATGCATTTTTCCGTGTCCACATACCTGGGATGCTGAACAATGGTTACCGAAAAATCGCCCTCTTCACCCGAAATTTCTCCCAGTTCCGAAAGGGTGAGCAACTCAATATTGATATGCCGGCCGACCTCGACCAGTTTTGGAGCGAGAATTCACATGGAACAGTCGTTGGTGGGAAAGGTCTTGTCCAATTGAGCCATGGCACCGCCGATTGCCGGTGATTTTTCCACTAGGTAGACAAAAAATCCCGAGTTCGCCATGTCTATCGCTGCCTGCATCCCGGCGATACCGCTGCCGACCACAAGAACCGCTCCCTGCAAGTCCTGTTTTATATGGATCTCACTCATGTCCTCTCTCCGTTTTTCATTATTGAAAGTAGCCTGTTTTACCATACCTCGCGTTCGAGCCGCTTAAAAATGAACATCAACTGTTTCTGTGTGAGTTCGCCCACACGCTCGTTAATCCACTTCAGATCGCCGGAGATAATGGCGGCCTTTGCCTCACTGGACAGATTATACTCCTGCAGGGCTTCCGACCCGTTTTCCATCAATTCCGTCCAGAACGCTTCATCCTCCGCGGTCCTGTTCAGAACATTGGTCACTTCGCGCTTCTGAATTAACTTTTCTTCCTGGGTTTCTGCGGTCTCGACCTGTTTTGCTTCCATGGCCTTTTTCTTGTTTTCCAAGGCCCCGCTGACCGCGCGCTTGATTTCGTCTTCCGTAAACGGCTTGGGCAGATAGTCGTAGACCCCGAGCTTCATGGCATCGACTGCCGAGTAGACACTCGAATACCCCGTAATCACGACAACCTCTGTTTCAGGCCGTTTGGCCTTGACCTGCTTGATCACTTCGAAACCGTCGATGTCAGGCAGCCTCAGGTCTGCAACGAGAAGATCAAAACCATTGTTGAAAAATGAATCGAGAGCACTTTGTCCTGTCATCGCCA
>JAFDIX010000926.1 GCA_019307805.1 Deltaproteobacteria bacterium
CTTGAACTGGACCTTATCTGGTATTCCAGAAGAAGACTCTATGATTTCGAGCTTTCAAGCCAAATGGACCGTGTGCTTTATAAATTCCAGAACCGTAAAAAAATATGGCTCCGATGGGTGGAGGAGTATCACCAGAAACGCAGGGAAGAGGAGGAGGAGAGGAAACAATTGGCGGCACTCACGCCCGAATTACCGACCTGACCCGACCTGTCTCTTCTCCCCGGCTTTTTTCAGATATTCCCGATAGAACTCCAGGACTTTGTTTCTGAACAGGACTGTCTCTTCAAATGGGGGAATCCCCTGGTATTGTTTTATGCGGTGGGGCCCCTTCTGCTGCCTCATCAATGCCCCAAAATATTTGTATCCGAAGGTAATGGCATTTTCCGGTTGAAGGCGCTCATCCCTCTTCCGGTTCAATAGTTCCTTCCTGTAGCGGGCAAAGAGTCTCTTCCTTTTGCGCTCCAGACCCATGCCCTTCTGTTTTAAGGCCCGGGCCCTTTTTGCCTGATCAAGACCATTTTCATCATTGATCCGGAGAAGGACCCTGACCGCCTGACGCTTCAATCGGCGTTCTTCCTTGAAGAGGGTGACCGCGTCATCAAAATAGGCGGGCATGAAGATGTGTTCCATGCCCAGGTCCTTCCCTGTCTTTGGCATGATCTGGGTCAGCCCGGCGGCACCCACATAGGAGACCGCCCGGGGATCAAAGAGGGACTCTCTCCTCATGAGGGCCATAAACAAAAGGGGATCAACGGGGTAGCGTTTATTCCCGTGCTTTTTTATAGCCTTTTCAAGCGGGGCCACATAGCCCGGAGTTACGGTCCCGAGAATCTTCTTCCAGTCCCCCGACGTACCCTTTGTTCCATAATCAGAGACCCTGTCCAGATGAAACCCGGCAAGATCCGTTTTTTTGGCTTCCCTGACAAAGGCATAAAATACCCCGTTGACAAAATGGATATTTTTCGGGGTCAGGGTATGGGCGTTTTCATCGAGGCAATAGTTGTACAGATGCCCCAGGGCATCCCGCAACCTGTTTTGGTGCTTTTTGAGACACTCTTTGAGGAGACGGTCCAGGGCCTTTTCGCCGGCCGCCCTGACCAGCCTGTCATCGTTCCGGGGAGTGAGACGCGAATAATAGGCCCTGAGTTTGTCCCGGGACTTGCCCTTTTTTGCCTTGTAGGCAAGCACATGTCGGACCATCCTTTTGGCATGTGCGTCAGGGGATTCCTCTTTTTTCCCTGTGGCCATGGCGGCCTTGGCCCGGGCCAGGGAAATGCCCGCCTTTTTGAGCAGAGCCTTGGCTTCGGCATAATCCTGATCAACAAACACCTTCATGCCCAGGGCCTTGGCAGGCTCGGGTCTGATCCGGAGAATCCCCGCTTCACCCCTGTGGCTCCCGTCCTTGAGACTTTCCTCAAGGGACTTTTGGTTCTGGGCGACAATGTACTTTTTCAGGATATCAAAGGCGGTATCCGCGGAGAATGCCTCGGAGGGGAGAGCAGTTCCCGCAAGGGAGAGGCTGAGGAACAGGAACAGGATTTTTGTGCTTTGTCTTCTCATGGGGAAATTGATCCGGTCTGATAAGAGAGGATTATATGAAGGCGGGCAAAAAATCAACCGGGGATAAAAAAACACGGGGCTGACAAACCTGCCTGCCCCGTGTTTTATGGTCAGTAATAGGCAGAACCCTATCTATGGTGCAGGCGCCACACCGGCCGTGCCGGAAGCGGTGCCGGAGAATGCGGCAGGCGCAATGGTTCCTGCACCGGCCCCGTTCATTTGAATAGTGGTCCCGTTCATTGTGCCCGTGCCCGTATAGGTGCCGCCACCGGTAATGTTGGCGCCCCAGTTGCCGCCCACACCGTCCCAGCGGTTGACCTGGAAGTCGGCGCCGACACCATGGGCCCCGCTCAAGGATACAGAAGGCCCACCTGCTGTCACCGTACCGTCATGGAGTCCGCTTACTGCAGGGCTCATAAAGGCCCGGGGCGCACCGCCCGTGGAAAAGGCCAGGAACTTGACATCGTCCATGGTGACATTCTGCATGCCGTTCACCGTACCCGCTCCCTGGGACAGGGTGGTCTGGCCGATCTGCACAAAGGGGATGTTGAGCAGTGCGAGTTTTGCCTGCCCCTCAGTGGTGGCGAGGAGATTGTTATAGGTTTTGGTGTCCATGGAGGCCAAGAGGGAGGCCATTTGCCAGGTGCGGCTGTTGGGATCAAAGGTGCCCTTGATGTCCCCACCGGAAATACCCGTGACGGCCGCATCCCAGTTGACCCAGGCGCTGTACCCCTTACCGGCGATTTTCCCCGCAGGACCGGTGGTCCACTCCCCTCTGGCAAAGTCGTC
>JAFDIX010000190.1 GCA_019307805.1 Deltaproteobacteria bacterium
CAGGGTCAGTCATCCTGCTTTCGGGCCCGGCGTAATATCCAAATTTGTGGATTCGGAAAAGGTGGAGGTACTATTTCGGGATGCGGGACGGAAACTCTTGCATCTCGGATATACTACCCTGGAAAAAAACTAGTATCATGTCCCAGAAATACATTTAATAATGTGAATCCATTTATGCCAGGCACGGCATGGGGGTCTCTCACAGATTCCAACTATTTTTCCGGAATTCCATGGAAACCACAGAATCCTACAAAGAAATCATTGCGTCACTCTATGGCCTGCAGAAGTACGGGATTAAGTTCGGCCTCTCCAAGACGACCAATCTTCTCAAGGCCTTTGGGAACCCCCATAAAGGCCGGAGGTACCTTGTGAAATCCGGATTAAAGGTGGGGTTCTATGTCTCTCCGCATCTTGTGAGGTTTACAGAGAGGTTCCGAATCAACGGTCGGGAAATTACCCCTGAAGAGGCGACAGCACTGGCCAGGGAGGTCATGGAAATAACGGGTCCAGATGAGCCGCCCACGTTCTTTGAGTTTACAACGGCCATGGCACTCATTTATTTTGCACGGCAGGAGACGGATATCGCCATCATGGAGGTCGGCATGGGCGGGCGCCTTGATGCCACCAACGTTATTCTTCCCCTTGTTTCGGTCATTACCAACATCAGCCTCGAACATCAGTTTTTTTTAGGCCGGCGGTTGCGGGATATTGCGGCTGAGAAGGCGGGTATTATAAAAAAAGGGGTGGACCTCGTCACTGCGGCAACCCAACCCCCTGTGCTTGAGGTAATCAAATCCAAGTGCGAAGATAGGGCCGCGCCGTTTTGGAGAGTGGGTAAGGATGTTCGATATCGGACAAGGGGATCCAGGTTCAATTACTACGGCCTCGACCACATTTTCAGGGACCTGGAACTTTCTCTCAAAGGGACATTCCAGTATCGAAACGCGGCCCTGGCGCTTGCAGCAGCGGAACTCCTGGAGAGGAAAGGATATGAAATCCCCACCAGATGTATGGAGGAGGGTCTGGCAAACACCCATTGGCCAGGAAGAATGTACACGGTATCCCGGAATCCCCGGGTTATACTGGACGGTGCCCATAACCCGAAGGCCACAAGAATACTGGCTGAATCCATCCGGAATGGATTCACATACGATCGGGTCCTGGTGGTCCTTGGGGTGATGGAAGATAAAGATATCAAAAAAATTATTCAGGGAATTGTGTCGATTGCCGATTATGTGATATTTACCAGAGCGGAATATTATCGGTCGGCGGAACCAGAAGTGCTCTTGGCCCATGGCCGTTCGCTAGGCATAACGGGCGAGGTCGTGCCGGCCCTTCCCATGGCGATCGACAAGGCAAGGGAAATGGCCGGACCTGCTGATTTGGTTCTAGTGTGCGGCTCCCTCTTTATTGTGGGGGAGGCGTTGACCTACCTTGACCCGGAACGATTCATCCCTGACGGAGTGTGACAACCAGGAAATGAAACTGAGATCTCTCATGTTATTGGAAAGAAGAAAAGACCCAGGATCAAAGCCTTTCACAAGGGCGATGCATTGGACGTTTTTGTCCATCGTCGCTTGGATAGCCTTGAGCGGAGGTTTTACATGGGCCTTGGACATAACATCGAAGGAACGGTTTCTGAAGGATAAGGAATCCAATTGGGAGATCACTGCCAGGAAATTGACCTATGACGAGAAGAAATCCCTGTACCTGGCGGAAGGGGATGTGGTCATATCGAGACTGGGCCAGACCCTTTATGCGCAAAAAGCGACCTATGATCAGAAGACCGGCATAGCAGAGGTGTTCGGAGATGTGCGCTTTGAGGCCTATGGCGATATTCTCACAGGAGAGCATGGGACTTTTAACCTCAAGGATAGCACCGGACAGATGACCAAAGGCCGCCTTTTCCTCCACGAGAACAACTTCTATGTCAGCAGTGACAGTGTAGAGAAGATCGGCCCCAATACCTATTTGGCCAAGAATTGCCGGATCACCACATGCGATGGAGACAAGCCCGATTGGAGCATCACGGCCTCGGAGGTGGAAATTACCCTTGAAGGGTATGGAACCATAAAGAATGGGGCATTTAGAGTCCGTGATTTCCCCATCTTTTTCTTACCCTGGGCCAGGTTTTCGGCAAAAACAGAGCGCGCATCAGGTATCCTGCTTCCGAGAGGGGGATACTCCCAGTTAAACGGGTGGGCTGCGGAAATTCCTATTTTCTGGGCCATCTCAGATCAGATGGATGCCACTTTCTATCAACGCATCATTGAGCACCGGGGTTATATGCAGGGCCTGGAGTATCGTTATGTGGCAGAAAATAACTCCACGGGGACATTTCTCCTTGATATCCTTTCCGACAAAATAGAAACAAAAAACATGAGGAATCCGGAAGAGCTAAACCTGAGCCCTTTTGCCAGGACCAACGAGACTCGATACTGGGCCCGGGGTCGGGCGGATCAGCAGCTTCCCATGGAGATTCTGGCACGCTTTGATGCAGATTACGTGAGCGATCAGGATTATCTCAAGGAATTCACTACGGACCTCAGGGGCGTTAAGGTGAGGCCGGATCTACAGGCTATATCCGGCAGGCCCATTGAAGAGATACGATCACCTTTGAGGAGGTCCGCCCTGAGGTTAAGTCGGGACCGGGAGGACTATAGCCTGCAGGCCTTGAGTGCCTACTACCAGCGCCCGGAGAATCCTTCCTTTGATACTACCCCCCAGCCCATCGGGGGTGTGAACTTCGCGCTTCTTCCCCGATCCTTTGCGGGTGCCCCCCTCTACTTCAAGTTTGATACCGACTATGATTATATTGTGCGGGAATTTGGCCCAAAGGGGCACCGGTTTCACTTCAGCCCATCAATCAATTACCCTCTTTTCTTCGGAAACTTCCTGCAGATTGAGCCGTCTTTAAGGTATTTCAGAACCATGCAATGGTTGGAAGGGAATACCCCGGGCGTCAATTATCAATCCAGGGATGTCTATCAGGTCCAGGCGAGGGCGACGACTGTCCTATCAAGGGTGTTCCCTTACTCCTGGAGGAATGTGACAGCACTGAAGCATAAAATCATGCCCTCCCTCACCTATGAGTACCGGGTCCCGAAAGATCAAGACAAGTTCCAGCCGTGGTTTGAGCCTATAGATGTGGAAGATAAGGTGAACAGGGTTGTCTTCTCCATAGAAAATTTTCTCGATTCACGTAGCGAAGATGAGAAAAAGGGAACCCTTTACGAGCAGTGGGGAACCTTCAGCATATCGCAGCCCTACAGTATAAAAGAGGCCAGGCGCGACGATGATCCGACGCGGAAGCGGGAACCCTTTGAACCCCTGGAGGGGTTCCTCAGGTTCAATCCCTTTTCCAACCTGTTTCTCGAAGCGGAGGCTGCCTGGGACCACGCGCAGGATGACATCACTACTGCGGGCATATCTCTTTCCATGGGCATCGACCGATCCGGCGGGAGAAAGGACAACCTTCACGTGGACTATCAATACTCCGAGGATGGTACAAAAAGCCTCGTTTATAATTTTCACGTGAACCTTGTCAGGGGATTTGCCGTGGGCAATGCCCTGACAAGAGATCTGGAGGCGGGCACAACAGTCCAGAGCAGTGCCTGGATCGAATACCTGGCCCAGTGCTGGGGTATACGTTTTACCGTGGACAAGCTGGAAGAATCAGGAACGAGTTTTATGGTCAACTTTCGCTTACTGGGTTTTGGGGAAGCAGGGTCATAAATGGGTTCAGATCAAGAGGATCAGCAGACCCACCAGAAAACAGTAGGGGGCAAAGTAGAAGAGATAGCCCCTTCTCACCACAGCCATCAGCAATTTCAGCGCGAACAATCCCACCAGGGCTGAAGTGGCAAATCCCATGAAGAGCGGTAAAAGCCCCACACTGTCCAATCCTTCGGTGGACATCTGAAGGGTAAGGGCACCCATGATGGCGGGGATGGAAAGGAGAAAGGAAAAGCGTGCCGCCATCTCCCTTGACAGCCCCAGGGCCATGCCGCACACGATGGTCGTCCCTGATCTCGAGATACCCGGAAGAATGGCAATACCCTGGGCGGTGCCCACCAGGAGGGCTCCCGGAAGCCCGGGGGCCTTGCCCCTGGTCTTGCCGGGGGAGATCCATTTGGAGGACGCAAGGATTCCCCCTGTGCAGAGCAACATGAGTGCTGCAAAAGATACAGAACCGAACAATCTCTCGATGGATGATCTAAAAAGGATCCCGATGACGGCAGTCGGAAGGGTCCCCACAATGACTGCGAGTGTGAGGCCGACATGGGGAGTCTCTTTGATCTGCTGAAAGCCGACCTCCCGTTTTGACCACCGGATAATAAAGCCCCAGGAGTCCCTGAACATAAGTTCAAGATCCTTACGGAAATAGAGACAGACCGCCACCAGGGTTCCCATGTGGAGCGCTGAGTCAAATAAAAGCTCAGGTTCCGAGAAACCGAGGAGATTCTGAAAGACGACCAAATGGCCCGAACTGCTGATAGGTAGAAATTCGGTCAACCCCTGTATGATCCCCAGTAGAATGGCCGCGAATGTGCTCATCAGTGACTTTCCCTCTTCAAGAGAATTTGCTGGTGCCGCATGATGCAGGGCATGCCCCCTTCAGTAGCATCTGCGGCACTTTCTAATCAGGCATTGGCCATATCAGATGGGCCGAGCACTTTGCAAGGGGTTTATTTGTTTGTAGAAAGCCACGCTCTATGAGCGTGGTCATGTGGGACAGGCTATGCCGGTCCCGGATGGGCTTGGCCGAAGGGCTGAACTCTCTCATTGAAAGAACAATCCTATCCCTTATAGGGGTACTCAACTGAGTCATTCCGGCGAAAGCCGGAATCCAGTATCCTCAAGCGTTTCTGGACTCCGGCATTCGCCGGAGTGACGAGTTTTAATTCTTTTTAGAAGAACATAAAGATGATTGCTGCATTCTGAAAACAATATTTTTCCGAGGCTTACCCTAAGTGTGTTCTCCGGTGCCGGATCTGTGCCTGAAGAGCAGAATGGCCAGTGGGCCATTCCTCTGGGACACTGGTCCCTGCTTGACACAAATATGACCTTTCTCTATATTTGAATCTGTTCACGGAATCTTTGGCCTCTTTCCGGACATTCCATGGAGGCGGGATATGAAGACAAAGATAGGTGTTCTTTCGGCCGGTGGAGATTGCCCCGGCATTAACAGCGCTATCCACTGGCTTGTCATTTCTGCCCTGGACAAGGACCTGGTCCCGATCAGAGGAATGATGTTTGATATCCTGGGCCTCGTCGATGGTTTCAAGGGACTGGCCGAAATGAAACCCGACAAGAAAGAGAGTATCAAGCGCTGGACCATGCCGTTGAATGCCGATATCGTTCGCACCTGGGACAGATACGGCGGAACACGCCTCGGAACAAGCCGCATTAATCCTTTTGATTCCCGCAAGGACAAATCCGACCAAATCATCAAAAATATAAAAAAACTGGGTTTAGAGGCCCTGGTGGTTATCGGGGGGTTTGACAGCCTGGGTGTCGCCTATAAACTTTATAAGGAAGGGGTAAAGGTAATCGGCATCCCCAAAACCATTGATCGGGACCTCTCAGAGACAGAATACACCCTGGGATTTGATTCTGCCGTTAATATCATTACCCAGGACATTGATCGACTGCGTATTACCGCAGGTTCCCACAGCCGAATTTTTATTGTTGAGACCATGGGCAGGAGAGCGGGCTGGTTGGCCCTGGAAGGGGGAGAGGCGTCCGGTGCTGCCATTATCCTTATCCCGGAGCATGATTTTGACATGGAACGTGTTATCGAACTCCTGAGGATACAGAAGAAAGCCGGAAAACGGTACAGTATCGTGCTCGTATCAGAAGCGGCCAAACCCAGGGGCATGGAAGCGGTCCATGAGAGGCGGGGGAGGGACAGTTTCGGCAACCATTATCTGGGAGGTATCGGGGGCTTTATTGCCGGGGAAGTTGAAAAAAGGATGACTGGTGAGGTCCGGTATGTAGCACTCAGACATCTTCAGAGGGGTGGCGTCCCCTCTGCCTATGATCGGCGTATGGGCCGAAAATTCGGCATTGCAGCCATTGATATGATTGTCAATGATGATTTCGGGCGCATGGTGAGCCTTAAGCATGGGGAGATCATGTCGGTTCCCCTGAAGAAAGCCCTGGAACGGCTGCGCCTGGTGGATGTGGATCAGGTCCTCTAGGAGGCTGTCGGAAAACCCCCATCTGCTGTGTTATCCTCATCCCTCGTCACTGTGGCGTACTTACATGTACGCCTCATTCCTCGGGATTTCGGATGCCTTGCATATGGAGATTTTCCATCAGCCTCCAATAGGGCTGGTTCTCCGACAGGCTCCTAGGGGAAGATTTTGCCGGGGTTGAGCACCCCGTTAGGATCAAATGCCTTTTTCAGCCTGGACATCAGGGCGAGGGTCGGTCCGGAAAGCTCCATCCCAATGAAGGGAGACTTGGTGATTCCAATGCCGTGTTCCCCTGAAATCGTGCCTCCCATCCCAATGACCTCCTCGAACAATTCCTTCACTACCGCATCGATCTTTTCCACTTCCTCCGGATTGGTTTTGTCGAACATGATGTTCACATGAATGTTCCCATCTCCAGCATGACCAAAGGCCGGAATGGGGAGTGCGTATTTCTCCCCTAGCTGTTCCAGGAATGCGACCATATCAGGCAAACGGGTTCTCGGCACCACAATATCTTCACTGACCTTGTTGGGCTTCAGTGCCATGAGGGCCTCGGAAAGCTCTCTTCTTGTCTCCCAGAGCATTTCAGCCCCCTCTTCATTGGATGCGGCTTCAAAATGGATTGCGCCACAGCGCATGCATGTCTCCCGGACCTTCAGGGCCTCACTCCGGGTGAGCACTTCGTCGCCATCGACTTCAAGGAGGAGTAGGGCCCCGGTGTTTTTCGGGATAGAGAAATGGATTTTATCCCGCACGGTCTCTACGCTGAGCCTGTCCATGAACTCCATGGTTGTAGGAACCACCTTGCTCAATAATATTTCTGTGACGGTCTTAACCGCCAGGGAGGTATTCTCAAAGCAGGCCAGCATTGTCTTTTTGGTGGCGGGCAGGGGTATCAGGCGGAGCGTGGCAGCGGTGACCACCGCCAGGGTCCCTTCGGATCCGACAATCAGCCGGGTGAGGTCATACCCCACAACGCCCTTGCTCGTATCCACACCCGTTTGGATGATTTCTCCCGTGGGGAGAACGACTTTGAGTCCAAGGACATAATCCCTGGTAACTCCATATTTGACCGCCCTCAGCCCTCCTGCACATTCAGCAACATTGCCCCCAATGGTCGAGATTTTAAGGCTTGCCGGATCCGGCGGATAAAAAAGACCCCGCTTCTCCACTTTTTCCTGAAGGTGCGAGGTGATGACACCCGGTTCCACCTTGGCAATGAAATTCCGATGGTCAATGCCCAGGATACGGTTGAGACGGTCCATGGCGAGGATAAGTCCTCCCCGGACCGGCAGGGCCCCTCCACTCTTCCCGCTTCCCGCCCCCCTGGGTATGACCGGAAAAAATTCCCTGTTGGCCAATTGCAGAATCTCGGAGATCTCTTCGCTGTTTTTGGGGAATGCCACGGCATCGGGCATGTATGCAAGGCTTGTGGCATCGCTGGCAAACTCCACCAGATCCTCCGGGCGGGTGACCAGGGATTTGGCGCCCACAATGCGAGAGATCTTCTCTAGAGTGGCCTCTGGAATCATGATATAATAGGGATTCTGCTTTTAATGGAATGCTGCAGAGTCATGGAGTCCATGTACTTCAAATCTCCCCCCATGGGGACCCCAAGGGCGATCCTGGAGAGCCTGAGGCCTTTCTCGGAAAGGGAAGAAATGAGATAGGAAGCGGTCGCTTCGCCCTCTGCCGTAGGATTTGTGGCCAGGATGACCTCCTCTATATTTTCTTTTTGAAGCCGGGCAAGGAGCTCTCCAATTTTCAGGTCCTCCGGCCCCACCCCATCCAGAGGGGAGAGCACCCCCTGAAGCACATGATACCTGCCCCTGTAACTCCCGGATTCTTCAATGGCCAATTGGTCTCCAGGCCCTTCTACAACACAGATAACACCATTGGCGCGATGCTCATCCCTGCAAATGTCGCAGGGGTCTTCCTCTGTGAAGTTGAAGCAGGTGGAACAGAAACGAATTTTTTCTTTGACATTCAAGAGGCTGTTTGCAAGATCCTCTGCCAACTTTTTTTCACTCTTGAGGACGTGCAAGGCCACCCTTGTCGCAGATTTCTGGCCAATCCCGGGGAGTTTGGTAAAATGATGGATGAGTAATTCCAGAGGGGGAGGGTATATGCCCATGATTCAAATCCTCGTCACATCAGGCCTGGAATGGGGATATTCATCCCGCTTGTCAATTTTCCCATCTCCTGGTTGACCATCTCCTTTGCTCTGGAGAGTCCGTCATTGACGGCAGCGATAACCAGATCCTGAAGCATCTCCAACTCCTCAGGGTCAACCACTTCCGGATCAATATTAATGGAAAGGATTTCCTGTTTACCGTTGACAACCACAGTCACCATACCCCCGCCTGCAGAAGCTTCCATCGTCCTGTCTCCAAGCTCTTCCTGGAGTTTGGCGACCTTGTCCTGAAACTGTTGTGCCTGTTTCAGGAGATTTCCCATATTTGGCATTCCTTTCATAGCTCTTTCCTCCTTGTAGAAATATTATTCCCGCGGTTTTTTCGTTTTCAATCCCCGGCGGGGGTCTCTTCTTTGATCTTCCCTTGGAACATCTCAAGAATGTCCTGCACCGGGCGGGGAAATTCCTTGCTGTTTTTTTGAAAATTTTCAGATGGTCTATTGTCCGAATGCTTTACAGGTTCTTGTTCCTGCGAAACTCCTTCTAAAATTTTTATTTTGATTTCCGGGCCGAAGAAATCAATGCAAAAGCCTTTAAGCTTCTCAATATTCTCCGGTTCATCAAGATAGGCTGAGGCAAAAGAATTGCCCGCCTTGGTTATTTCCAGGGTATTATCACCCTTATTTTCCATATGGCATTGCCTGAGGACATTGGCCATGCCCTTGTTTTTCGTTGCAAGCCGGGGCAGGAAGGCCTCCCAGGTTTTCTTCCCGGAGCCGGGGTTTCTCTTTTGAGGCGGTGGTTCTTCTCCCCAGGGAGCAGATGGCTCTGAAAGAGAGGGATGGGGATTCCCTTCAGGATTGCCCGAGGGCATTGTCAACCTTTTTTCGAGTGACTCAATCTTTTGAATCAATTGATCGAAAGAGAGGATTTCCCCGATACGGCATAACTTGACCATCAGGGTCTCCAATAGGAGTCGGGGGTGCAGGGTAAATCTCAAATCTGCTTCCCTGACAATCAGTAGATTGAGTATTTGTTGAAGGGTCTCAATCCCGGCCACTTCCGCCTGACGTCCTATCTCCTCTCGGTCGCTGTCGGCCATATCCATGTGGGCCTCGGGAGCAATCAGGCAGACAAGGAGATTTCGAAAGTGATCCATCAGGGCACGATAGAATTCTTTGATGTCATGCCCGTAATTGTAAATCCCGTCAATAATTTCGAGGCACTTTGCCGGGGACCCTTGAATGATGGCCAGGGAGGTCTCAAATATAAGGTCCCTGTCAACAATACCAAGAATATCCGTAATTTGGCCGTCATCAACCTTTGCACCGGTAAAGGAAGAGACTTGATCCAGAAGACTCTCTGCATCCCTCATGCTTCCTTCCGACTCCCTGGCAATAAGGGCCAGTCCTGATTGAGTAATTTCGATACTTTCTTCTTTTGCAATCCGCTCCAGGTGCTTCACTATCTGGCTCAAGGGGATTCTTTTGAAATCAAAACGTTGACACCTCGACAGGATGGTGACCGGCACCTTATGCGGTTCCGTGGTAGCAAAAATGAATTTGACGTGGGGGGGGGGCTCTTCCAGGGTTTTGAGGAGTGCATTGAAGGCGGGCAGGGTGAGCATATGCACTTCATCAATAATATAGATTCTAAATTTACTGGACGCGGGCATATATTTGATATTTTCCCGAAGTTCCCGGATTTCATCAATGCCACGGTTTGAGGCCCCGTCAATTTCCTGGACATCCACTGAAGAGCCGCTGGTTATTTCCCTGCAGGAATGGCAGGCATTGCAGGGAATTCCCGGATCCCCTTTTTCGCAGTTAATGGCCTTGGCGAGAATCCTGGCAACAGAGGTCTTGCCGACACCCCTTGCCCCGCTGAAGAGATAGGCATGGGCCAGTCGATCCGTCTTGATGGCGTTCATCAGTGTCTGTGTGATATGTTCCTGGCCTATCACATCCTGAAAGACCTGGGGACGCCATTTTCTGGCCAATACTTCATATGCCATATTCTAACCCTTAATAAGTGTCCGGGGATTTCTGACAGGGCGGACCACTGACCTGCTGAAGACCCTGTTTTCATCACCCCTCAGGGTAAAACGAAAACTGGCGGAGAGAGAGGGATTCGAACCCTCGGTACCGCCTGTTAGCAGTACACGCGATTTCCAGTCGCGCTCCTTCAGCCAGCTCGGACATCTCTCCGCAAAAGTGCTTTTGGGGGATATTTGCCTGGAAATACTAAAGTATCCCGAATTAAGAGTCTTCATAGCCCAAGAACTTAAAATTTGTGTCAAGTTCTTAGAAAATTACATAACTCCAGGCAGTTAGCCCGTGATGCTAGATACTGGTCTCTGGATGCTGGATTTTTAACGGCTCTCTTTTTTCTTTATCCAGTATCGAGCATCCAGTATCCAGCATCGGTTCGCCTCAAGCAATGTGATATTTACACCATCAACTCGTCGATTTGAGGCGCAACTTCGCTAGTTTTGCCGAACAAAAACTTTAACACAATCATGGTGGTCTCGCAACCAGATTTACATCACAATCCCAGCCTACTGTCCCAGAAATATTTGGAAGGTTTGAAAATTGACACACGGGGTCGATTCACCTATACTCCGGCGCTGAAAGAAGAGTGATGGAAACACATTATCCAGGACGATAATCCAGGTAAAT
The DNA here is from genome assembly GCA_019307805.1 of Deltaproteobacteria bacterium. Lineage (GTDB taxonomy): Bacteria > Desulfobacterota > DSM-4660 > Desulfatiglandales > HGW-15 > JAFDIX01. Next base: position 11,013 of record JAFDIX010000190.1, read on the forward strand.
TGTTTAGCAATGTCTATAAAAAAGGAGGGTTTTTTATGACTGAGGCGATTCCGAAAAGCATGAAAGCGGCCAGAACTTACGGCTTTGGCGATGTCCGTATTGATGAGGTCGATGTCCCCCAGCTTCAGAAGGGCGAAGCACTCGTCCGGGTTCGTTCCTGCGGTATCTGTGGGACGGATGCCCATATCTTGAAAGGGGCGTTTGAAGGCATCTGGCCCCCCCACTTCCCCTTTACTCAGGGCCACGAGGTAGCCGGCGAGGTGGTTGCCGTTGCAGAGGATGTGGATATGGTAAAGCCGGGGGATCGGATTGTGGCTGATGACCACAGACCCTGTCTCACCTGCAGGATGTGCCGAACCGGACGTTATGTGCTCTGCGAAACGGCCGGTCAGCTCAAGCCGGGCGGCCACCGTCTTACCGGTCACGATACGGATGGCGGTTTTGCCGAATATCTGAATTATCCCCAGTATGTCCTGCACAAGATTCCTGACAGCCTCAGTTTTGATGAGTCGGTCATCATCAATACTGCGACAACCGCCCTCAATGCCATTAACCGGTCCCGAATCATGCCCGGGGACACGGTTCTGGTCGTAGGTCCCGGTCTCATGGGGCTCTGTACACTTCAGTTGGCCCTTGCGTCCGGAAGCCCCAAGGTCATTGTTGCGGGTCGGGGAGACCGGCTCAAGATGGCGAAGGAACTCGGGGCCTGGGAGACAGTGGACACCACCAAGGATGACACCGTGAGCAGGGTAATGGAACTCACGGCCGGCCGGGGTGCGGATGTGGTCATCGAGTGTGCCGGAAGCCCCGAGGCCATGAAATCGGCCCTGGGAGCAGTGCGACGCGGGGGACGGGTTTCATTGACCGGGGTCAATGGGAATCAGGAAGTCCCCTTTGTTACGGACAAGATTGTTCTGGATGAAGTGGATATCTACGGGGTGCGCTCCCATCCAAATACCTGGGAGGCAACCATTGCCCTGGTTGCCGCGGGAAAGCTTGATGCAAGCCGTCTCGTCACCCACAGACTCCCTTTGGAGAAGTTCATGGAGGGTCTGGATATCTTTGTCAACAGGAAAGAAGGGTGTATACGGGTTGTCATGAA
>JAFDIX010000191.1 GCA_019307805.1 Deltaproteobacteria bacterium
CTTCTCGTCTTCATAGACTTTGAAGCAGGGGATCTCTCCTTTTACGATCCTGCAAAAAATACAATCCTCCATAGCATTTCTCCTTTCATTCTCTTTTTCCGTAAAACTTTGTAAGAAATCTTATTATCAAAGAAAAGCTATGTCGAGGTATTTCTTGCTTTTCTTAATACTTCCTTGTTAATTGTTGAAGGTTTTGATAAAGTAAAAATTGACGTTCTGTTCATGTCGTGGAAAAAAGAAAATTTATGACATTGGAGACAGCAATGGATAATTCCCCCAAAAAAAGACTGACAATTCCATCTTTCCGCGAAAAAAAGGCACAAAAAGAAAAGGTGACCATGGTCACCGTTTATGACTACCCATTTGCCAGGCTGGTTGACCGGTCCGAGGCTGAAATGATTTTGGTTGGTGACTCGCTCGGTATGGTGATCCAGGGACTGGAACGGACCAACCCTGTCACCCTTGAAGACATCATCTATCATGTCAAGGCGGTGCGGAGGGGGGCGCCCAACACGCTGGTGGTGGGTGATATGCCATTTATGAGTTACCAGATCAACCCTGAACAGGCCCTGGCCAGTGCCGGCCGCATCCTCAAGGAGGGAGAGGCCGATTGTGTCAAGATGGAGGGCGGCGAGTACTTTGCACCGTATGTCAGCAAGATTGTCAGCGCGGGCATCCCGACCATAGGCCACATCGGACTAACCCCCCAGAGTGCCTCGGCCCTGGGAGGGTTTAAGGTTCAGGGTAAAACAAAACAGGAGGCTGAACAGCTTATTGATGATGCCAGGGCATTGGACGAGGCCGGCGCCTTTGCAATAGTCTTGGAGTGTATTCCCAGTGGTGTGGCCAGGGTCATCACCGAATCGGTCAGTGCCGTGACCATCGGCTGCGGGGCAGGGCCCCATGTGGACGGCCAGAATCTCAATGCCTATGATATCTTAGGCCTTTTTGAAAAATTCGTGCCAAAGTTCGTCAAACAATACAAGGTCCTGGCACAGGAAATGACCGCGGGCTTCAATGAATTTACTAAAGATGTCCGCTCCGGCACCTACCCGGCGTCCGAACATGGGTTTTCCGGCAGCGAGGAGATCCAAAAACTGTTTCCCTTTTGATTGGGCGTGAATTCTCGTAACAGTTTAGCCACCAAGACACGAAGGCACAAAGAAGGAGTATAAAATTATATTAAAATCTTGGTGGCTTGGTGCCTTAGTGGCTGTCTGGTCTGAGAGAAAGAACAGGAGGAAAAAAGATGTCTGAAAACCGGAATAATAGAGGGCCTCTGCGCAGTTCAATCATGACCAAGGGCCTTGACAGGGCCACCCATCGTTCGCTTTTCTATGCAATGGGCTGGGAACCGGAGCACCTGGACAAGCCGTTGGTGGCTGTGGTCAACTCCTTCAACGAAATCGTGCCCGGTCACATTCATCTCAATCAGCTCGCCCAGGCTATCAAGCTTGGCATCGCAGAGGCGGGAGGAACTCCGCTGGAGTTTCCATCCATTGCCGTGTGCGATGGCATCGCCACAGGCCACAGGGGCATGAAAATGCCCATGCCAAGCCGGGAATTGATCGCCGATTCCATCGAACTCATGATCATCGCCCATGCCTTTGATGCCATGGTTTTGCTGAGCAACTGCGATAAGGTCACGCCGGGGATGCTCATGGCAGCCGGCCGATTGAACATCCCCGCACTTGTTATCACAGGCGGCCCTATGGACAATGGCTGCTTCAGGGGCAAGCGAGTATGTTACACGGATCTCATTGAGGCCGAGGCCTCGGTGGAGAAGGGAGAGATGAGTCCTGGGGAACTGGCCGATTTTGAGCTGGTGGCCAACATAGGGCCGGGAGCGTGCGCCCTCATGGGTACGGCAAACTGCATGAATATGCTTACTGAAGCCATGGGTATGACTATGACAGACGGTGCCCTGACCCCGGCGACATTTGGTTCCAGGGTGGGCCTGGCCCGTAAGGCCGGGCATCTGATCATGCAGCTTCACGATAAAAACGTCCTGCCTCGAGACATAATGACCATGGAGGCATTCGAGAATGCAATCGCCGTGGACATGGCCGTTGGAGGCTCCACCAATACATGCCTTCACCTGCCGGCCATCGCAAGGGAAGTGGGAATAGAATTGACCATGGACACCTTTGCCCGTATCGCGGAGAAGACTCCCCATTTGACCCTGCTCAAACCGGCCGGCAAATATTTCCCCCGCGATATGTACGAGGCGGGCGGCATAGCCGCACTTATGAACGAACTCGATAAGAACGGGAAGATCCATCCCGATTGTGCAACAGTTACCGGCCGGAAGATTCGAGAAAATATCGAGGGCCGCGAGATTAGCAACAAGGATGTGATCCACGGGGTTGAAAAACCGATCAACCCCAAAGGGGGCATCTCCATCCTCTACGGAAACCTTGCCACCGAAGGTTGTGTTGTAAAGAGCGCAGCCGTTGCACCGGAGATGATGATCCACACGGGTCCTGCAAGGGTCTTTGACAGGGAGGAACCGGCGCTGGAGGCCATTTTCGGCGGTAAAATCCAACCTGGCGATGTGGTTGTGATCCGTTACGAAGGCCCTAAGGGTGGGCCAGGTATGAGGGAGCAACTCCTGCCCACCTCCGCCATTATCGGCATGGGATTGGGCCTTTCTGTGGCCCTGGTTACGGACGGTCGGTTTTCCGGTGGCACGCAGGGCGCCTGCATTGGTCACGTGACGCCCGAGGCATACCTGGGCGGGCCAATAGCCTTTGTGGAGGAGGGGGACATCATTAAGATCGATATTCCCGGTGGCAAGATCGACCTCGAAGTCTCTAAAGAGATTATCGAGCAGCGCAGGAAAAAATGGGAGGTTCCGCCCCACACCGCATTGGAAAAAGGAAGCCTGCTGGAACGTTACAGACGCATTGTCGGACCGGCCATTAAGGGTGCCGTGTTCGAATAGAAAAAATTTATAACTCGGAGGTGAACATGACGACCTTGCATCCCTCGACCCCTTGGGACAAGCGAGCCTGGCTGGATGACATGCCGTTTCGTCTGGGGACTTACGTACAGACCGCTGATCCCGCCCTGGTGGAAGTGCTGGCCCGGGCCGGCTTCGATTACGTTATGATCGATGGAGAACACTCACCACTCTCCATGGAGACCATCAAGAACCTGATTATCGCTTGCAGTGGAAATGGCATCGCACCTTTCGTTCGGGTCAAGCAGAACATTGGGGCCCTGGTCATGGAGCCGCTGGATGCCGGGGCTTATGGTGTCCAGATCCCACAGATATCAACAGCTCAGGCAGCAAAGGAGGCGATCAGGTCCGCCAAATACCACCCCCTGGGGGAGCGCGGCGCTAATCCTTACGTCAGGGCTACCGGTTACTCCGCTCAAAAATTTACAGACTACATTAAGTGGGCCAATGACAATACCCTGGTTATCATCCAGGTGGAGGGGGTTGAGGGCATCTCCAATATTGAGGCAATCCTTGACACCCCGGGTCTGGATGTGGTGTGGCTGGGGCCATACGATCTCTCACAATCCATGGGTCGGCCCGGACAGGTGGATCATCCTGATGTGATCCAAAAGATGAAGGAAGTCATTGAAAAGGCCAGGCTCAGGGATATCGCCGTGGGTACTTTTGCTGATAATGTGGAGGCAGCCACCAGGTGGATCGGGTTGGGGCTGCGCCTTGTCGCCATATCTTATGAAACCCGGATGCTATTTGAACGTGCAAAGACCATCGTGGATTCGATGAGAGCAGAGATTCTGGCGTCTTAGTCCAATAATAAAATAACCATAGGAAGGAGAAAATATGAAAAAAGTAACTATCAACACATTGTTGGAAAAAAAGAGGAACAAAGAGCAAATGACCTGGCTCACTGCCTATGACTATCCCATGGCACAGATGGAGGAGAAGGCGGGCATTGATATTATCCTCGTTGGGGATTCTATCGGGATGACTACTTACGGGATGGAATCGACACTCCCTGTGACCATGGATCTATTAATTGGTCATACAAAGGCTGTTCGGAAAGGAGCCCCCAATGTCTTTTTAATCGGTGACATGCCTTATATGAGCTACCAGGTGAGCATCGAAGAGGCCATCAGGAATGCCGGCCGTTTTATGGCGGACTGTGCCTGTGACGCCGTCAAGCTGGAAGGGGGACGGGATGTGGTCGAAACAATCAAAGCACTGGTCAAGGCTACCATTCCCACCGTAGGGCATTTAGGCCTCACACCTCAATCCATCGCCATGTTCGGGGGGTTTAAGGCTCAGGGGCGCAATGTTGATGCGGCCGTGCGGATTATTGAGGATGCCCGGGCGCTTGAAGAGGCGGGGGCCTGCGTTATTCTCCTGGAAGCCGTCCCTCCCGAGGTCAGTAAGATTATCACAGAGAAGGCAAAAGTGCCCATTTTTGGCATCGGCGGCGGCCCACATGTAGATGGTCAGTGCCTGATAGTGCACGACATGCTGGGAATGTTTGAGGCCTTTACGCCCAAATTTGTTAAGAAATACGCAAATATCGGGGAGCAGGTCGTCAAGGCCCTGAAAGTTTTTAAAGAAGAAGTGAATAAAGGCGAATTTCCAGCTCCTGAGCATTGTTACAAGATGCCCGAAGAAGAAGTTCAGAAACTCGAAGAGATGTTCAAGAAGGAGTAAGGAATGAAACCAAAAGAGTTCACACTGAAATACGGAAAAGGGACCATCTCATTTGAGATACCTGAAGATCAGTTGCTTTATACGATTATGGGCAAGGATGTTAATGCACTCCCTGATTTGGGAGAGGCCTGTGGGTATGCCCTGGAACACCCGATCGACTCGCCGCCATTGCGAGAGATTGTTAAGCAGGGGGAAAAGGTGGCCATCGCTGTCAGTGATATTACCCGGGTATGGCAAAAAAATGATCAAATCTTGCCGGTCCTCATAAAAACCTTGAATGAGACCGGGGTCCCGGATGAAAACATAACGATCGTCATTGCTATGGGAGGGCATAGGCAAAACACTGAAGAGGAATTTATTGAAATCTGTGGAAAAGAGATATGCCGGCGAGTGAAAGTTGTCAACCATGATGCCTGGGATACAAAAAATATGGTCTACCTCGGCAAGACCAGCAGGGGCACGGAGGTCTCTGTCAATAAGATCATAAAGGAGGTAGACAGACTGATTTTGACGGGCGGCATCGTCTACCACTACCTGGTCGGTTATGGTGGCGGAAGAAAGAGTATTTTACCGGGTATATCTTCGATAAAGACCATACAACAGAATCATCTGTTTGCCATGGGGCCTGAACCGGGCTCCGGCATCAGTCCCCAGTCAGTGCCTAAATTAACGAGGGGCAATGATGCCCATGAGGACATGATGGAAATAGCGGCCTTTGTAAACCCTGCTTTCATTGTCAATGTCGTCGCGAACCTTGAAAACAAAATTGCGGGGATATTTGCCGGGAACTGGGTGTCCGCCTGGTTAGAGGCCACAAAGTTAGTGGATAAGATATGCGGCGTTGAGATTAAAGAAGAGGCCGATATTGTCATTGCGACCTCCGGGGGATATCCTATGGATATCAACCTCTACCAGAGCGCAAAGACTATGGACAACGCCCGGTACGCCATGAAAAAAGGGGGGGTGGCCATCATTCTTTCCGAGTGCCCGGATATTTCAGAACCTGCAGACTTCTTCCAGTGGTTTGATTATCCGTCTGACCTTGAAATGGAAAAGGCCCTGAGAGAGAATTTCACCATTGCGGGCTGGACAGCCCTCAAGGAATTAGAGTGCCACGATAAAGGCTACTGTATCCTTTTGACGAAAAAAGAGAATGCCGAACTGGCCAGAAAAGCAAAGTTTGATCCTGTAAGTAATATGAGAGATGCATTGGAAATTGCGTATAAAAAATGTAGTGTCACCAATCCCAGGATTACGGTTATGCCTCAGGCGGCAAATACCTTTCCAATAATGAAAACTTCATAATTCGTAACTGTTTAGCGCTTTGAAAGAAATCATTATTGGATTAAAGGGCCGTGTAGGCCTCTTTCAGAAGAGCCGCATCAAAAATTCTCACCTGCTTGTGGAACGCCCCCTGACCCG
>JAFDIX010000192.1 GCA_019307805.1 Deltaproteobacteria bacterium
CCCCAAAGCCACCGGAAAGCCCTTTTTTTTGAATCAGACTTCTTCATAGCGTCAAACCTCTTCTAATGTGCGAGACCGCCTGCAGCCAGACCCTCAAAGGCCATTTGTATCAAACGCTCGGGCCTTTCCGGGTCAATGGCCTCCGGATGTATACGGTCCAGGTGGAGGCTGTAGTCCATCAGACTCAGGATCAGGACGGCGATTTCATCCGGATCTGCCTCCCTGACCTCTCCCCTTGCAAGACCATCCCGATAAATGGCCTTAATCGTCTTTGCCATTTCCCTTTGAAACTGATCAAAATCATAGTTGGGGGACCCTTCAGGAGGTCCAAAAATCAGGTTATAGATCATATTGAACAGGTCCCGGTATTCCGTCACCCCCCTGTAAACGCTTTGCCACAGATGGATAAATCGCTCCATCGCCGTCCCGCCGCTTTCCAGAACCTGGCTCAACATCTCTTTCTGGAGTTCCTTGGCCCACTCCAGTATAGAGCGAAAGAGCCCTTCTTTGTTCTCGAAATAATAGTAAAGCACCGGTTTGGTGACGCCTGCCCGTTCCACAATTTCCCTGACAGATGTTCCGGCATACCCCTTTTGGGCAAAAAGGGCGGTTGCTGCCTCAAGAAGCACTGCTTTGGCGTCCTGTTCTTCAGGTTTTCTTCCTTTGAAACGTTTGCCTGCCTTTAATGCCATGGTCTGTCTAACCCTGCCTGTATTTGAAATAATAAGGTATTGAGCCTGCTTACCTACCGGTAGGTAAGTATAGGTTCATCCTTCTTGCTTGTCAAGTCCTCCCCATGCAACATGCCCTGGGGGTCCGTCCAGGCTAAACCATTTTGCGGGATTTTGAGGCCAGAATATTCCTGACATGGTAGGAGAGTTTTTAGAGATTGTAAAAAAGTGTGAAACGGAGCGGAATTGGAAGAAAAAGGGAAAGTACCGGTGATTGCTTAAAGTACCGCGTTCTTATCACCTCATCCCTCTGTAATCTCATGGATATAATGGTTCAGGATCTTATAGTCATTTTTGCTCATTTCTTCAAACTTGACACCCATCCCATTGGGTCGTGTTTCTTTTTCCTGGGCATCCTTCCTTCTCCAGGCCACTTGGCACTTGATTGTCATTGGCTCGGGGATGTCGGGAAGCTTTAGAGTCAACAGGAACTCCTCCCCTGCAAGGAGGGGGTTGGCGGTTTTGATGAAAACCCCGCCTTTACTGATGTTACTGGTATATGCCTTGATAAAGGAATCCCGATCCTTGTAAGTCAAAGAGAGAGCCTTGGGGATACGTGGATCCATCCGGGAGGTGAATTCGCAGGCCCTTTCCAGCATCTTCTCAAATCTTCGCACGGATGCAACCAGTATGGACCTGAAATCCGAGGAGATCTTGTTGAATTCCGCGTCCAGGTAGGACCGTTCGATCACACCGAGTGTGACATCTTCCAGGGCCAGGGCCGTTGCCGTCCTCCTGATTCCTCCCAGAAAACTGAGCTCACCAAATACCTCATCCTCATGGAGGACTGCCACGACAAACTTCTTGCCGCCAGCCACTTTGGAGACCTCTACCGAGCCCGAGAGGATCACATAGACCCAGTCCCCTGCACTGCCTTCCTTGAAAATAATGTCGCCTTCTTTGAAGGTTTCCTCGGATGCCAGTTCAAACATGCGATTACCTCGTATCGTAAATTCCCGGATTAAAACACGTTGGCCATTGAATGATTCCCTAAAACCTACAACCCTATAATATAGTGGGGTTTTTATGAGTAGTCAACGGTATTCATCGCCTTTCACCGTGAGAACCAGGCCCTTACTGTAACTTAAATATGGAATGTCTTTCCCCAACGGCCTTTCCAAAAAATGATGGTATATTTTCAATGGAAAAGATACATTACCTGAAAAGGCCCACGGCATAAGGTACACGGCGCACGGAAGCATATCCTGCAATTCACCTACCCTGTTCCATGCGCCTTGAGCCTTTAGCCTTGCGCCGTTAACAACCATACACTGCAATGATTCACCCTGTTGAACGGCAGATGGGGGTTTTGCGACAGCCTCAGCGGGTGTGTTTGTTGATAGCTTCTTTCCGGAGTTTCTATGGTCGCGCCATGGAATAGGATGGCCCTTTTGAAGAACCCCATGCAAGAATATGCCTGGGGTTCCAGAACCTTTTTGCCTGAGTTCTTGAATGAGCCCTCTCCCTCGGAAAAGCCAAAGGCGGAACTCTGGATGGGGGCCCACCCCAAGGCACCCTCACAGGTTTTCCGTGGAGAATCATGGATTCCCCTTCCCCAACTCATCCAGCAAGATCCCGGCGCTATTCTGGGACAGGGGATTGCGGAGAAATTTTTCGATCAGTTGCCCTTTTTATTCAAAATTCTGACCGCCGCGAAGCCCCTTTCCATCCAGGCCCACCCCGATCGAGAAAAGGCCCTGGAAGGCTATGATCGGGAAAACAGCATGGGAATCCCCGTGGATGCTCCCCACCGAAACTATAGAGATCAGAACCACAAACCTGAGTTCATCTGTGCCTTGACATCCTTTTGGGCATTGAAGGGGTTTCGAAATTCGGGAGAGATTCAAAAACTCATGAATCCTTTGGGATCTCCCCTTCTACAGGAAGTATCCGGGGTCCTGTTGAAATATCCGGATAAGGAGGGCCTAAGACATTTTTTTTCTTCCCTTATGACCCTGGAACCCGGGCAGCAGGGGGACGTCATTACCCAGGCGGTCAACGGTGCGCAAAAACATGCCCATAAAGACATGGCTTTGGAATGGATGATCAAACTCCACACCCTGTTCCCCCAAAATGTGGGCATTCTTGCGCCACTATTCCTCAACCTTGTCCACCTGGAGCCTGGCCAAGCCATGGCCCTTTCCGACGGCGAACTCCACGCCTATCTCGAGGGGGCAGCCATCGAGCTCATGGCCAATTCCGACAATGTCCTGAGGGGAGGTTTGACGGCCAAGCATATTGATGTTCCGGAGTTGTTACGGGTGCTCAAATTCTCGGAAACCCAAGTGAAGATCCTGGAGCCGACATGGGAAGCCAAGGTGGAGGGTGTTTATCCAACCGAAGCTGAGGAATTTGTTCTTTCCGTATTAAAACCACGTACCGGCTCTCCCTTTACAAGCAAACGAAACCGTGCTGTGGAAATACTGATCTGCACGGAGGGCGCTGCAGAGATCACGGATCCGGGCATGAATGACGTTTTTTCCCTGGACCGGGGGGCGTCCATATTGGTTCCCGCCTCTCTAGGGCAATATAAAATCCGAGGGGAGGCCACCATCTATAAGGCCACGGTCCCCATGGCATGATCAAGATGGCTTCTGCGGAATCGATTTCTCCCCATATCGCCTATTTCATTTCTCCCCATGGTTTCGGGCATGGTGCAAGGGCATGTGCTGTGATGGGTGCCCTGGGGGAGCTTGACCCGGCCATTGAATTCGACATCTTTACCACGGTGCCACGCTGGTTTTTTGACCAATCCCTGGACGCCCCCTTTACCTACGAACCCCTGTTGACCGACATTGGCTTCGTTCAAAAGACGCCGCTTGTCGTGGATCTCCCGGAAACGGTGCGCCGGCTGGATGATTTTTTCCCTGTAGATCAGAACAGGATCGATTCCCTGGCCGCTGGTATCAAAGAGAAAGGGTGTCGGATCATCCTCTGTGATATCTCCCCGTTAGGTATTCTGGTTGCCGGGAAGGCGGGGGTGCCCTCTATACTCATTGAGAACTTTACGTGGGACTGGTTGTATGAGGGATACCAGGAGGAAATGCCCCAGGTAGGACGACACATTTCCTATTTAAAGAAACTGTTTGAAAGGGCCGATTTTCACATCCAGACAGAACCCGTCTGCTTGAGCAGCAATGCGGATCTCACCACATACCCGGTAAGCCGCAAGCCAAGGATCTCCCGGAAAGAGGTCAGGGAGAGTTTGGGTATCTCAGAGAACAGAAAGATGGTGATGGTCACCATGGGGGGAACCCCTGAGCATTTCCCTTTTTTAGGACATCTTGAAAAATGTCAGGATGTCTGTTTTGTCGTCTCCGGTGGAAGTGAACAGGCACGGTCTTCTGAGAACCTGATTCTCATCCCCCAACACTCGGATTTTTTTCACCCGGATCTCGTCTGGGCCTCTGACGCGGTTATTGGAAAAGCGGGATACAGCACCATTGCAGAGATATATTACGCCGGCGTACCCTTTGGCTATATTCCGAGAAAGGGGTTTCGAGAATCCAAGGCCCTGGAATCTTTTATCAGAAAGGAGATGGGCGCTGTGACCCTGGATGAGGAAGATTTCTATAAAGGGGACTGGTTATCTCTCCTGCCACGGCTTCTTGAACTCCCTCCAATGAAACGCAAAGGGCACTGGGGGGCGGATCAGGCGGCCCGCTTTATATACAACATCCTCACATCGGCCCCACTATCCCGCAAAGGGACATAGGAACACCTTCGCAGCATTTATTGTTTAAAAATAAATCTTTTCAATAGTATATCTTCAACATTCCGCCGAGAATCTATTAAAGATAATACAAATATTTTCCGTTCGGTTATTCTGTATATTAATCGCCATGGGGGTATGACTATTTCTCTGTATTGTAATATCCCTTGGTCTTGAAGTTCCGGAACGATGCGGCCTCTTTCAGGAAGGGTATAAAGCTCTGAAGCTTCTTGCTTAATTTTTTTTAATATTTTTGAGGCATTTTGAGGACTGTCTATTGAAATGTATTCTATGATATCTTTTAAATCACATTCTGCAACATTAGCCCAAACAACTTTATACTTCGGCTTCATTACAATTTTTCTTTCAGTGATTTCTCAATATCTTTGAAAACGACATCTTGTGGCTTTACCTTTCCATTTCGCACATCACTTTCACCTTGAGATATCAATTTAAGTAATCCAATTGCATTCCGCATATTTTCGTAACTTTCAGGATCTTGAAGAACAGCTCTGGGCTCTCCATTTTGGGTTATAATTACAGGACGATGGGTTTCATTAATTTGGAATAACAAATCTGCGGCTCTGGATTTTAAATAAGATACCGATTTTATATCATTTGTAATATTCATTTTATCACCTCCAGTCCATATATAGTATCAAATATAGACTTAACGTCAAGAAGCTTTTTCCTGCGAACGTGCTGCTCATGGGGGACGAGGCTAAGAAAATAATTAAGTTATTGTGTAAATTTGATAGCCCTTTCGTTCGCTATGCGCTCCCCTCTTCTTACTGCGTGCCCTACTCCCGGCTGGCTCATTATAAACCGCCCCACTATCTCCAGTATATTATAGCAGAGCTCTCCCACCGTCCAATAGTACGATAACCCCGGTCCTCCGCTTTAGCCTTTCTCCGGTTTTTTATTTATTTAGCCCCGTCCCCCTTTTCTAGCGGGATAGGGAAAAGGGATTGAAAGAGGTATCATGGTCATACACGTCCACGCCTTCCTTGCGCTTGAGGTAATTGACGATCACATAGGTCAGGGGGGTCGCTGCCGCCTCGTAGATACACTTTGCGATCCACTGGGTGAGTATGGCAATAAGGAGTGCCACCACAGGAATCGTGCCTGCAAATGCCAGGGTGATAAAGAGGAGGGAATCCAGGCCCTGTCCCACGACTGTTGAGCCGATGGTGCGCAACCACAGCCATCTTCCGCTGGTTGCGATCTTGAGCTTTGCAAGGACCACGGCATTGGCAAACTCCCCGACCAGGTAGGCCAGAAAGGAGGCCATGAGGAGCCGGGGAGTGTATCCCAGTATGCGCTCATAGGCCTTCTGCCCGTCCCAGAAGGAGGCCGGGGGCAACACCTCTCCGACCCAGATGGCTGCCACCACAAACAGATTGCAGAGGAACCCCAGCCATATCACCCTCCGGGCCAGGCGAAATCCATAGACCTCTGTCAGCACATCCCCCAGGATATAACTGATGGGAAATATGAGAATAGCCGCCGGGAGGATGAACCCGTAGAAGTTCACCAGTTTTACGGCGATGATATTGGATGCGATCAGGCAGGTAATGAACAGCGCAATAATGATCACGAACCGGTTGGAATGTCCCTTTTTGTCGGAAGG
>JAFDIX010000927.1 GCA_019307805.1 Deltaproteobacteria bacterium
GTTCCTGCCCAGCAGATGGGGATCTTTATCAAAGACATGCGCAATTGTGGGATCTCCGAAGAGGATATCAGAACCATGGCGGCGGAAAACCCGGCAACCATTTTGGGGCTTTAGATCTCTTAGAAAGGAATTGAATAATGACAGAGAAGATCGGATTCATTGGCCTGGGTGAGATGGGCAAGTGGATGGCCTTGAATATCATGAAGGCAGGATTTCCTGTGACGGTGTATGACGTCAACCTGGAGGCCATGAAGTTCCTCACCGGTCAGGGTGCTGATTCTGCAGGCAGCCCTGCAGATCTGGCCGGTCGCGTACAATGGGTTTTTTTAAGCGTCCCGAACACCGAAGTGGTGGAGGAGGTCATCTTTGGGGACCAGGGCCTGGTGGAAGGGGCCGGTCCGGGATTGGTCATTGTGGATACCAGCACGATCAATTATCTTCCCACCCTGGATATTGATCAAAGGCTCAGGGAAAAAGACATCCTATTTGCCGATGCCCCGGTATCCGGTATGGAGGCCAGGGCCAAAGAGGCAACGCTGACCGTGATGTTCGGCGGAGACCCGAAGATCTTTGACCAGGTCCGCAAGGCCCTGGATGCCATCGGCAACAAGATCATCTATATGGGGAAGACCGGGAGCGGGCAGCTCACAAAACTGATCAACCAACTCCTTTTCAATATCAGCGCGGCGGCCATTGCTGAGATTCTCCCCATGGCAGCCCGGTTGGGCCTGGATCCGGAAAAGGTTACTGATGTAGTCACCACCGGTACCGGCCGCAGCTTTGCCGCTGAATTCTTTGCACCCCTGGCCCTTGATGGCATCTTTGACAGGGGATATCCCCTCAAGTCAGCCTACAAGGACATGATCAGCGCATCAGATATCTGTTCCAGGGAAAAAATACCCCTGCCCCTGGTGCATGCCGCCACGACCACCTACCAGATGGCCCTGGCAGATGGCTACGGGGATGAGGGGAAGGGCGCAATGATCAAGGTCTTTGAACGGATGCTGGGAGTCAAATTCCGAAAAAAGGAGTAGCCCTTTTTTTCACACTTTCAGGATGTTATCCTCCTGAACACTTCTTACCGATCGATCCAGAATGTTAAAGGCCTCGTCCACGGTTACGCTTCGAAATTTCACGTACTCCTGCAGACGCAGCTGGGCCATCCGATCCATGTCGGCGGTAATCAAACAGGCAATTTTGACATAGCCCCCCATGGTTACGCCATCCGGCCCCAAACATATGGGTTCCTTGCCCGCAGGAATCTGGATGGCGCCTATGGCATTGCCGTCATCCACGATATTTGAGGGATCGGACCCGGCATCTTTGGATTCTTCCCGGTCTTTAAAGTAAAGTTGTTCTCCCTCGAACCGGTAACCCACTCTGTTTGAGTTTGGAAACACCCTGTAGGGTGTATTCAAAAAGACGTCAATGCTCTCGTCCTTTACGTGGTCATCCTGGGGACCGAGCACAACCCGCAGTTCTTTCTCGTCCCCCGGTTCCGGCAGGATCTCTTCTTTCACTTTTCGGCCCTTTAATGATTCAATCGGGGCCTGGGATGGACCGGCTCCAATGACATCCCCTTTTCTCAGGGTGCGGCCCCTATAGCCGCCCAATCCTCCCATGGAGTAAGTGGATTTGGACCCGAGAACAGGCGGGACGGCGATACCGCCGGCCACGCAGAGGTAGCCGCGCCATCCACTTTTGGCCCTGTCCAGTGAGAGAACATCTCCTTTGCGAACATCAATAGTCTGCCATGACGACACCGAATTCCCGTTCAATGTCGGGGCAAAGTCTGCCCCGGTGATTGCAATAACCGTGTCTTCAATGAATGCTACCTTCATTCCAATCGCAGTGAATTCGACGCCGGCTTCCCCCAAAGGGTTTTTCACGAGCAAATTACCCATTCTGAGGGCGAACCGATCCATGGCCCCCGCAGGCGGGATGCCGCTTGCAAAAAATCCTTTCCTTCCCAGATCCTGGATTGTGGTAAAAATCCCCGGTTCAATGACTTCCAAAACACCTTCGCCCACA
>JAFDIX010000193.1 GCA_019307805.1 Deltaproteobacteria bacterium
AGGTTCGAAGTTCAATGCAAACCCGCCTGTCGAAGATGCCGTTTGCGGTGCCGTCCTGCGGGCAGGTCTCAACCGTTGATAGGTCAAACCTGAACCCGTGAACGGCTACCTTAAGGGTTTCCACCCCTCTTACCTCAAAAGATACGGGATTTCCACCCACAGGGCCTCGTGGGGGCAATCCACCTCGCAGGGCAGGCAGAACCAGCAGGTCCTGTACTTGCCAAAGGGCTCCCCGCACGAGTAACAGCGTCCGGCCTCTTGACGGGCGGACGCCACATCCAGGGACTGCTCCACTTCCAGAAAGTCCCCCTTACCCTGAAGGTGTTGTTCCGATATATCGATTCTCTGAAATTCTGCCCCTCTGCTCGTGTCGATCTCGAAATCGGTCTCCACCGGACCTTTATAAGCGCGGCCATAACTGATCGGTTGATCGGACAGGTATCGGTGTGCAGACTCGGCGGACTCCTTTCCCCCGGCCATGGCTTCAATGACAGAGGTGGGTCCTTTTACAAGATCACCGGCGAGGAATATCTTCTCGTCCGATGTCTGGAGGGTTAGCGGGTCCACCTCCAATTTGCTTCCTTCGGCCAAACCGAATTTTTCAAGCCATCCCAGGTCAGGATGCTGCCCGATAGCGACGATGGCCATATCCGCTTCGAGAAACATACGGTCATCGGGATCAAATTGAGGATTGAAATCTCCTTTCCTGTCAAAAACACCAAGGCAGCGCTGAATTTCAATGCCTTTCAAGACGCCTTTCTCAGAGGTGAATTGTACAGGACCCCACCCGTCAATCAGTTCAATGCCTTCAGATAAGGCCCCTTTCAGTGTCCAGGGAAAGGCGGGGATCTCGCCTGAGGATTCCAGACAGACCATTGATACGTCTTCAACTCCCAGTCTCAGGGCCGTCTGGGCAGCATCAACGGCAACGTTTCCCCCACCGATCACAATGACCTTCCCTCCTGTTTTGGGATTTTTCCCTTTCCGGACCCCATTCAAAAAAGGAAGACCGTGATACACGCCGGGAAGGTCCTCTCCTTTTATATTCAATCCGGCATGTCGGGGACAGCCTGTGGCGATGATGACGGCCTGGTATGCCTCTTTCAGATCCTCCAGGGTTTTATCCTTCCCTATGAAGACCCCGCACGAGAATTGAACACCCAGCTTCTTCAGCAGTGAAATCTCTTCTTCCACAATATTTTGGGGGAGCCTGAACTCAGGTATGGCCCACCGCAGCATACCGCCCGGTTCGTTTTCAGATTCAAATATTTCCACGGAATGCCCCCGGATTCGCAGATGGTACGCCGCCATAAGACCGGCCGGACCCGATCCCACAATGGCCACCTTACTGCCGGTCTCCTTTGCCACCTTGGGCAACGGCCTTTCCCCGACAGAGACCTGATCTGCAAGGTAGCGCTTCAAGGCACGAACGGCCACGGCTTCGCCATCCATAGTCTTATGGTAGCAGGACTCCTCGCAAGGCTGTGAACATATCCTGCCCAGGATCCCGGGGAACGGAAGGGTTTCCAGGAGGAGCTCCATGGCTCCGGCCTCTTCGCCCCGTGCGATCAACTGAACATAGCCATGGCAGTTGACGCCAAGGGGGCATGCCCGGCGGCAAGGGGCCAGCTTCATCCTGAGATTGTCCAGCACGCACCTCTCCACGCAGATCCCGCAGAAAGTGCACTTGTCCTTATCGATGACAATGTTGTCCGTCAGACTCTCCAGTAGATTCATCCTCATCCACCTCTCGCTTTACTGTTTAAGTAGCTGCTTTTATAAAATCCCGCAGGAATCTTACATTTTGATGATCTCTTTGTGTGAGATCTTGATGTCTTCCGGTGCCTCGCCCTGGGAGAGAACGATGTGTTTCATCCACTCCCTGTCATTGACATCAGGATAATCATGCCTGAAATGCCACATCCCCCAGCGGCTCTCTTTTCTCTCCCGGGAGGCCAGGGCACTCATGGTGGCGCACTGTATGATATTTTCAACTTCATAGACCTTGAAAAGGTCGTGGATATCTCGTACGCGCACCAACTCCTTTATCTCTTTTCTAAACCGGTCCATCCACCAGAGGGCCCTGTTCAGCTTATACTCATTCTTGGGCGGGACGATGTAGTCATTGATGATCCGCCTTACCTTATACTCGAATTCTTCTATGGGGATCGGGTTACCACTCTGATCCAGTCTGGAATCCCTCTTTTTGAGGAAAGAAGCAACCTGGTCTCTTTCCAGTTCCGGGTCATCTGCCTTTGCTGAATACTCTGTGGCGTTCTCCGCGGAGATCTCACCGAAAACAAAGGCTCCGGAGAGATGGCCCCGTGCCACCAGGGAGGTGTCTCCCGCTGCATAGAGGCCCGGTACGTTGGTTTCGGCCTTTTCGTTTACACAAACACCCGTCATCCCGTGTCCGCCGCAGAGAAAGCATTCCGTCGGCCAGAGTTCGATCTCCCCGCTTCGGAAATTCACATCCCGACCCTGGAAAAAACGCTCCTGTACGGGACGTTCGGTTGTAAACAGGATATCCTCGATCTCTTTGATCTTTTTCTCGGGAAGGTGACTCATGATAATCCGCATGGGTCCACGGCCTTCATGATGTTCAAGAAGCATGGATTTAATGGACGGGTGCTCCTTCTCACGGTGGGCTCCGAAAGCGTTCAGGAGGTTGGCGCCCCGGGTCAGGGTAATGTAAAGAAGGGGGGCATTGATATCTTTGATAATGTAGTAGATAAGGGTGTACTCAAACCCGCTTAGCTCGGCGCCGGCCCTGTAGGCCAGACAATACCCATCACCCGTATTACCGGGGAAGTCGTAAACGCCGTAAAGGTATCCGTTGTTGGGCAATCCGAAACGCGCCGTTCCTCCGGCCGAAAGAATCACCGCCTTGGCGTTGCAGACAATTATTTCACCCGTTCGCACGTTCATGCCTATGGCGCCGGTGACCCGTTCTCCGTTTTTCAGGAGTTCAACGGCCATGGTTCGGTTGAGGACCCGGACCCCTGAATCCAGAACCCTCTTGGAAAGAATGACCTTGAGTTCCGGCTCTTTCATGGTCACACAGAAGCGACCCTTTGGATGAACCTGGAGTACCTCATGCTGACCCTGTTCATCCACAGGGAAACAGACATCCCATGATTCAAGCTTTTTGAGTAAATCCCAACTCCTCTCACACATGCGGTAGTTGACCGGTTCATCCATGATGCCTTCGCAGGCAAGACTGTTGGATTCCACATAGAGTTCCGGGGTGGATATGCCCGGCACGGCAACGATATTGAGGGCATCCATACCTCTGGCGATACAACCCGAGTACTTGATTTCTCCCTTTTCAAAAACCACAACCTTCTGATTAGGATCAACCTCCTTTGCACGGATGGCAGACATGGCACCGGCACTTCCACCCCCGATGACGAGCACATCACAGTCTATAACGGGATAATCGTATCTCATCTCTGCTCCTTTATTTTTTCTGTTATCCTGCTTGGTAGTTTCGGTAGTATAAGTAGTATAGGGTTGACCTGTCAAAAGAAAAAGGCGGTCTTGGAAGGTTCATGAAACGCGGAATCCAGGTTTGGATTGACATCCCATGACGCCCCTCGTAAGTTGACCATGAGGAAAACATTTTGACGGGATAACAGGATTGACAGGATATATATTGGCCGTAAGTCTGTCGGATAAATCCGGTTAATCATGTCAATCCTGTTCATCCTGTCCAAGAAAAAGGAGAAGCGATGAAAGACAGAATCATTCCACCCATCACCACCCCCTTTGTCGATGACCGTGTGAGCACGGAGAAATTGCGATTCAACCTGGAGAAATACAATTCCACAAAGATAGGCGGCGTCCTGGTTCTTGGCTCCAATGGGGAGTCGGTTTTCCTGAATGATGAAGAAAAATACCTTATGATCGAGACGGCCCGCGAATGTACCCCGTCAGAAAGGCTCCTGGTCACGGGTACGGGACAGGAATCCACAAGAGGGACCATTGATTTGACGAGAAAGGCTGCGGAGCTGGGATCCGATTACGCACTCATCGGACCCCCTCACTATTTCAAGGCATCCATGACAACGGATGCGCTGTATGACCATTACGTGGCCGTGGCAGAGTCATCCACCATCCCCATCATCCCCTACAACGCTCCCGGGTTTACGGGGGTGAGCATGGGGCCCGACCTCATAGGACGATTGGCGGAACACCCCAACATCGCAGGTGTCAAGGACGGAACCGGGAACATCGCCCAACTTGCCGAACTCAGTAGGCTTGGAGGCCCTGAATTTCCGGTCTTCACCGGGAACGCCCCTACCTTTCTGGCAGGCCTTTTCGTGGGAGTTTCCGGCGGGATGATGCCGATCACGAATATTTTCCCCGACGCCTGGGTGAAATTGATGGAGGCCTTTCGAAGGGAAGATATGGAGGAAGCCCGGCGGCTTGAGTCCATCCTTCTGCCCATGACCAAGGTCGTCATGAAATACGGTCCCGGCGGCATCAAGGCTGCCATGGATATTCTCGGTTTTTATGGCGGTTTACCGTTGAGGCCACTCAAAGCCCCTTCATCGGGCGGTATCGAGGAAATAACGGAGGCACTGAAAAAAGTCCAAGAAGCCCTTTAGGGGCCCGGATCCTTTACTCCGGTCGGTCAAGGAGTCTCAGGATGAACGGACCCAGGCACACCATAAACCCCATTGAGATGAAGGCCACTCCCCAGGACAGGATTGTTTGCCCGCCGCCCGTAAGGTCAAGGACAAAGCCCACTGCAAGAGGGCCGACCGAAGCACTGCAAAAACCAATCAGAGACTGCACGGCGAGGGTAGCGCCCCGCAGTTCAATGGCGGCAGCCTGCACCGTGCCCGTGTGCAGGGCAGCCGAATCTCCCTGAACGAACAGGCCGTATATGATACACAGGAGTGCCACAATGGGGTAAGGGAAAGAGGCCGTGAAACCGATAAGACAACCGAATAGGGCAGAACACACCATGATCCATGTAAGAATCTTTATTCGACCAAACCGTATCGCCAGTTCGGCCCCCCCTATATTGGCCCACATGGCAAGGAGATTTGATATGGCGACAATGGTAGCAGGGCGCCAGAAGGATTCCCCGGCGGACTGAAGGCCCAGGCTGAATGCCAGAAAGGCCACCATCCAGGTTCGTGTGGCAAACAGTTCCCACATGTGGGAGGCATAGGCCAGGATATAGGCCATGGCCCTTCGGTTCCGCAGGACGGGCCTGAAATCCAGAAGGCGTGTATCCGGCTTTTCATCCGGTTGCGGCGGCCTTGGGCGGAGTGTCGCTCTGGTCAAGATTATGGCAAGCAGGCTGACGCCTCCGGCTATGGCAAAGGCCCACCGCCACCCGAACAGTTCCCCGAACTCCCCGGTTGCGAAAAATGAGAGGGCCGTGCCCATGCCGAAGGTGGCTGTGTAGAATGAGATGGCCCGGGCCTGGGTCCGCCCTTCCAGGCGATCCACCAGGGCCTTGAGGCCGGGAATGTAAGTGCCGGCCAGACCCATGCCGCCGAGGGCACGAAAGAACAGGGCTGTCCAGAATCCATTGGCGAGCAAAGCAAAGCCCAAGGCAGCGAGGGCGGCCAAACCCGCAGATATGATATAGATGCGTCGCGGATCGGTCCGATCCGTCAGGCTCACAAGAATCGGTACGGCAGCCGTGTACCCCCCAAAAAAGACCCCGCTTATCCATCCGGCCTCGGTATTGTTGAGGCCCCACTCCTGAATGAAGACCGGAAGCAGGGCAGGAAAAGAAAAGACCGGGACCATGCTCAGCACCTCGGCCACGCACATGGCGAAGATCAGGCGCACCGCGGAATTTGAACCGTCCTTCACTTTATTTATCCTTTTGCCGGAATGACGTTTTCGCGAGATTCTCGTCTTTTTACAAAGCTGTTAAAGATAAAGATAATATAATTACGTCTTGGAATTTCACCAACTTATTGAGAACAAGGTGGTTTTTTGAGGCCTGAATTTCTGCCTCATACATGGAAAAATGGAATGATGGAATATTGATTTTAGTAAGGAATACTCCCATTTTTGGGCATTTTTGACTTCAAGGTTA
>JAFDIX010000928.1 GCA_019307805.1 Deltaproteobacteria bacterium
GGTTCGAGACCATTACCACCAAAATGGCCAACACGCTTTTGCGCACGGGAAGGTCGGGTGTTCTCAATCTTGCCAGGGACTTTTCCACGAGCATTGTCACACGAAATTGCGAACTCCTCAGTGGGGCTGAATCCTTGCCCATTCACCATTTGAGCGGTGCAGACCTTATGGCCCGTGCAATGATTGATTTGCACCCTGAACTCCGGCGGGGAGATGCCTTTTTGCACAACTCGCCCTACCATGGGTGCTCCCATCCTGCCGACCACACGATCCTGGTCCCTGTGATGGACGATGAGGGTGTCCACCACTTTACCCTCTGGGTGAAGGCACATCAGGCCGATTGCGGCAACTCCCAGCCTACGACCTATATGGGGCACGCACGTGATGTTTATGAAGAAGGGGCCCTTATCTTCCCCGCGGTCAAAGTACAGCAAAATTACGAGGATAACCCCGACATCATCCGTATGTGCGAGATGCGCATCCGCGTTCCCGAACAGTGGCGAGGGGACTATCTTGCCATGGTGGGAGCGGCACGTATCGGGGAACGCGAGATTTTGGCCATGGCGGAGGAGTTTGGATGGGATACCCTCCACGCCTTTGAGCGGGAGTGGCTTGATTACAGCGAGAAACTCATGATCGCCGCTATCAAGAAAATGCCGGATGGCAGCGCCACTACCACCAGCATCCACGACCCGGTGCCCGGCGCCCCTCCGGAAGGGATCAAGATCACGGTCCATGTGAAGGTGGACACCAAAAACGCTTTGATAGAGGTAGACCTGCGGGACAACCCGGATACCATGCCCTGTGGTCTCAACCTGAGCGAAGCCTGCGCACGCACAGGGGCCATGATCGGCATATTCAACAGCATAGTGGATCCTGTACCCACCAATGCCGGAAGCTTCCGGGCGATAAAAATACACATCAGAGAGGGATGCATCGTCGGCGGAGGAAAACACCCCACAAGCATGTCCGTGGCCACCACCAATCTGGCGGACAGGATCACAAATCCTGTCCAGCGGGCATTTTCCAAGATCAAGGACGGAATCGGGCTCGCAGAATGCGGGCCCATATTTCCCGCCTCCATGGGTGTCATTTCCGGGTTTGATCCCCGTAATGACAATGCCCCCTTCGTAAACCAAATCTTTGTACTGGACACGGGTGGCGCCGCCACGGCCAGGACGGATGCCTGGCTCACCATCTGCCATGCCGGTAACGCGGGCATGTGTTTCATCGATAGTGTTGAGCTGGACGAACTCCACTTCCCCATTCTTGTGAAGGAACGCCGTCTTGTACCGGACACCGAAGGCGCCGGCCGCACCATCGGCGCCCCCTCGGGTTTTTCCGAGTACGGGCCTATTGGCGGCGGCAACCTGGAAGTGGTATATGTGGCAGATGGCGCCTTCAACAACGCCAAGGGCACCCAGGGCGGACACAATGGAGCCAAAATTCAGAATTACCTCAGGACCGAGGACGGAAAGCTGAATGAACTGCCTGCCTGTTCCGATATCATTCTTCAGCCCGGTCAAAACATCGTCTCCTACTCTTCCGGGGGCGGTGGCTACGGCCCCCCCCATGAGCGCCCTGTGGAAAAAGTAAGGGGTGATATGGAGGAAGGCTGGATTACCAGGAAGCGGGCGAAGGATGTGTACGGCGTTGCTTTCAAAAAAGACGGAAATATTGATGAAAGGGAAACAGCCAGGTTGCGAAAAGCCCTTGCTGGTGCAAAAAAGTAAAGAATCTTGACCCAGAGGGGGTTTGAGTTGTTTAGCAGAACATTTATCTCTGACTTAGCCCAGAGGCCTAGGTTGCAGGTAAAAGTTTGTTGGCTATTTAGAAAGGCGGAAACATGGCTAGAGTAAAAGGAAAAGACGGCAAATCTTCTCTCATTCTGTGCAGGACATCCAAAGAGCAAATAAAAAAAGGGATCCCTGTCATGACGAGAGGGGAAGGTTCTTATGTTTTTGATCAGGAAGACAGGCCCTATCTGGATTTTGTAGGCGGGGTCACACGCCCGGTTCACGTGGGTTACG
>JAFDIX010000194.1 GCA_019307805.1 Deltaproteobacteria bacterium
CTGACTAGAAAAATAGTCGAATCGTTGTTTTAGCCACGCGTGCTTGCATCCCGCTTATCGTAGATGGCGCTTGCGGTGCGGGGTTCGCTTCGTTCACTAGACACACACAGACTATGCCATGCCCTGCGGGCAAAAAATCTCGTTGATCTATTATATTTCGGTTGTCTGGTCTGTCTCGTCTGCTTCGACTATCGTCTCTTATCTCTGCGACTCTGCGGGCTCTAGTCCCGCTCTGGGCGGGACGGTCGAGAGATTTGTCTTCACTTCACTCCGCTGTCTTCTGTCTGCCGTCCTCCTTGGCGCGGCATAGCCCTTAAGGCGACGACGGCTGTCCTCCGTCTTCAGTCATCTGTCCTCTGAGATAGTACGTCGCAGGCGGTAAGCCGCGGAGAACGCCGCCAAATGGAAAAAGGACCATATCCGTCTGAAAACTACCGCATACCAGCGACCCTAACCCCCGCCGAAGCCTTTCGAAGGAACTCCCCTAAGGTCCTGACCTTAATTAGCCGCTTCATAATATATGAAGGCCTTAAATAAAATGCTCTGTATCCCTTAACCAGGAGTTGGTTCAGCTCTTCTCTCGAAAAGAGCTCATTCCAGTGGGGGGAGACAAAATCCGGCGTGGGATTTTTTGCAAACTCTCGCCAGCAATCCTTACTGATGATCCCTTGTTGAAGCGCTTCAGCATATATCTCTGTACCGGGAAAGGGGGTCAGTATGGTGAGATGCAGGTAATCGGGATCCAAATGCTTGATAACCCGGAATGTCTCCTCAATATTATCCCTGTTTTCCGTGGGGTTGCCGATCATAAAATAGGCGAGGATTTCTATGCCGTTTCTTCTCGTCAGATCAAAGATTTGCTTGGCCTCGCCTAAATTTATCTCCTTTTTGAGAATTTTGAGGATTTTATCAGAACCTGCTTCAACACCATAGTGGATGGCCTTACACCCTGCATTCTTGAGTTTCTTCAGCAACTCCCCATCCACCGTATCTACCCTGGTTCGAATGTCCCACGATATCTTCAGTCTTCTGCCGGCTATCTCATCACAGATATCCAGCACCCTTTTCCTGTTCACGGCAAAGGTGTCATCATAGAACAGAAAATCACGAATACCCATGTTCACGCATTCTTCAATTTCATCTACGACATTTATTGCTGAACGCGCCCTGAACCTGCGCCCAAGGTGCGGGCGATCGCAGAACGTGCATTGGTAGGGGCAGCCGCGACTCGTGAAAAGGGTGGTGACAACATTTCCCGTGGTCAGCAACGAATTGTATTTTTTGTAGGGCACCAGATGGCGTGCCGGAAACGGCAGTGCATCCAGATCCTCAATGACCGGCCCTATTCCTGTGTTTACGACCTCTCCATTATCCTTAAAGACCAGACCCGATATGCTCCGCAGTTTTCCGAGGTCATCCATATTCTCCAGCAGTTCTTTGAAGCATTCTTCGCCCTCCCCCAAGACCACGAAATCAACCCCTTGAATGTGAATCGTCTCCTCCGGGTATATGTGCACATGGGGACCACCCAAAACAACCTGGGTGCCGGCGTCTACCCTTTTGACGGTATCAATGGTCTTTATGACATCTATCAGGGTCATGGTCATGGCAGTCATGCCTACCACATCCGGATGGAGAGACCTGACTCTCTCCTCCAGGGCTTCATAGTCCAGTCTTTCGACCTGGCAGTCGATAATTTGAATGGTGTGATCTGTGTACTTCTCCAAATAGCCTGCCACATAGAGGATGCCGAGGGGCGGATTCACTCCCCGCTTTTCCTCTATGATCGGAGGATTATTCCCGATGATCTCATTTTCCCTGGGGGGATTAATTAGTAGAACTCTCATCTTTTTATTTATCAGGATCTATTTTGGCCACAGACTCACACCATTCGAATCAGCACTACCATTGCAGGCAGTATGAAAAAAATGAATCAGACAGGCTTTACAGGATAAACAGGATCTTTTTTGCCTTTCCTGAAGAAAGGCAAAAAGGGGAATCCGTAAAGAAATGCCACACCCTCTTTCAGCTTTGAGCCTTGAGCTCTTAACTTTCCCTTTCCCGCTGTTCTCCCCGCCCAAGGGCGGGGACTTGTCGCGGCGTCTTGTCACGGCGTCTTGTCCTGCCGTAGTTTTAACGAAGGCGGACCTGTCGCGGCGAAGCTGTAAGCGAAGACGGATGGCCTATTTCTCGGTTTCAGCAGGAAACCGTGAAAAAAATAATCTGTGAAATCCTGTTGATCCTGTCTAATTTTCCTTTCCGCCCTCCACTCATGGAAGTCTTTTGTCGATCAGGTCTGCCAGCATACCTATGGCCAGGATGATGGCCGCAGTCATGAGAATGACACCAAAGGTCACGTCCATGGGCTTCCCAAAGAGCAGCCAGCTGCCTATCAATACGATAAAGGAGAGGAGAACCAGCAAGAAACTCAAGGGAATAAATATCTTGAGAGGGTTGAAGTAGAGGGCTGCCCGTATAATCAATTGCAAAAAACCCAAAGTGTCCTGGATGGGTCTTATCTTGGACTTTCCCTTGCGCTCAAAATAGTCGATAGGAACATATTTCACGGAATAACCGTTTAGCAACATGGCGATGGTGATGGTGGAGGTAAATGAGAAACCTTCCGGCAGGATACGTTCAAATTCTTCCAGAACCGTTTTCTGGATAACCCGAAGTCCTGAATTGATATCCGGTATCTTGATCCCTGTGAGGTAATTCGCCAATCGCGTGAGCAGCCACTTTACCAACCTGCGGCACAGGGGGATCTTGATGCCAGGGCCTGTCCTGGCCCCGACAACCATGTGCCGTTTTTCTGTTTCAGCCATTGTGACAAGTTCAGGGATTTTATCAATGGGATAGGTGCCGTCTGCATCGCTAATCACGATCAGATCATAAATAGAGTGCATGATCCCCTTCTTGAGGGATGCCCCGTAGCCCATATTCCGATTGTTATCCACAATTCGGATAGGGCCTTCCACCGTGCCTGCTTCCTCTTTTGTCATGTCCGTAGAGCCATCATTGACCACGATAATCTCATAGGGTTTATCAAAATCACTCAAAACCCGGACCAATCCGGCAAGAACAGGGCCGATCCCCTTTTCTTCATTATAAGCAGGCACAATGACGGAAAAACCATCCATTGTTTAATGCTCCTCTCAGATTGGAAAAACTTCCTGAATGCTATAGGGCCTTGTGGGTTCACTCACGGCCCATCTGATTTTCCGGGCGATACCTTTGCCGATACCCTCTACCGATTCTAATTCCTTGTTACTGGCACTAATAACGCCTTCCACAGTACCAAAGCGGTCGAGAAGGCGGATAGCCCTTTCACGCCCTACGCCCGGCAGACCCTGCAAGATAAAAACCTGCTTTTTCCGCTTATCCTTAGGCTGATATCCATGCCTATAAAATCCGCTCCCAGCCATCGATTCTACTTGGCGTGTCGCATAAATGATTAACTTGGCGGTTTCATAGGCCTCTTTTGAACGCAAAATTGGAATTCCCAGAATTAAAGATATTGTAATAAGTGCCCCTGCATTGCCTCTCTTCGAACTCCGATTTCAGCCAAATCCGTTCCCGTACCCTCCAAAATCATAAGGCCCTTAAAGGTCGATTTTGCCAGGCGAGTCATTTGACCGAAAAGTCTGCCATCAATGATGGAAGAGGCAAAGTCCTTTAGTGTTTTTCTTTCAAAAACCAAAAGGTTATCCGCGCAATAATCGCCTATGGACAGACGCTCGATGTGGACAATAACCTCCTCCGTATCCTTGAGCATTTGAATAACATTGCTGTTTCGCTCACGGTCATCAGCAATGATTTGAATTCGCTTCTCCTTTTTGTGCATCCGCTCTTCCGCCTTCCGCCCTCCCCTTCAGCCTTCCACCTTTCCCGCTCTGCCCCTTGCGCTATGCGCTATGCTATTCTTTTAGCCACCCGCTCGCTTCGCTCACTCGACACACACAGACTATGCGCCTGACGACTTGTCAGACGCATATATGTCATGCCCTACGGGCAAAATACCCCTTTGAACTATTGAAATTCAATGATCTGTTCTGCTCTTTGGCTTTAAACTTTCAGCTTTGAGCTTTGAACTTTTCCCGCTCTTCCACCTTCCGCCTTCCGCCTTCCGCCCTCTGTCCTCCGTCCTCCGCCCTCCGCCCTCCGTCCTCCGCCCTCCGCCCTCCGTCCTCTGTCCTCCGTCCTCCGCCCTCCGTCCTCCGCCCTCCGTCCTCTGTCATCTGGACTGAGCGCCACACGCTCAGTCCCACTTCACCCCCCGGAAAATGGCCTCCTCATTGATGTTGTCTCTGTACTGAATCACGGTTTCCAGCATCTGTGCAAGAACTTCGTCGGTCAACAAATGGGGCTCAAGACCCATGTCCATCAACCCTGTATGGGCAGGATTGTAATAGTGCTCTTCTGCCTCGAGGCGGGGATTCTCAATTTTTTTAATTGTGACCTTAAGGCCCAATTGATTACCCACCTTTTGAACCTTTTCAGCCAATTCATTGACGGTAAAGGTCTCCACAAACTGGTTGAAAATGCGCAGTTCTCCTTCTGGGGCGGGATTTTCCAGAGAAAGCCGTACGCACTGGAGGGTGTCTTTGATATTGAGATAGCCCCGGGTCTGCCCTCCCTTTCCATAGACAGTCAATGGATATCCCACCACTGCCTGCACCACAAAACGGTTGATCACCGTTCCAAACAGTTCATCGTAATTAAAAAAGGGGTACAAGTTCTCTTTTGACTCGTTTTCATAGGTGGTGAGCCCATACACAGGTCCCTGCATGAGGTCGGTCACCTTCAGGTTCCACATGCGCACATAGAACCAGAGGAGGTCCGTGTCCATGATTTTTGTAGTGTGGTAAAGACTGCCGGCCTGGCGGGGATAAAGAAACTTCTGTTGCCTGCCCTTGTGTTCGACCTCTAACCATCCCTCTTCAATATCGATATTGGGCGTGCCATATTCGCCCATGGTCCCGATCTTCACGATCTGGGCCTTGGGGCAGAATTCCCTCACTGCAAATATGACATTTGCCGTGACCTTCAAGTTGTTTTCAAGAGTCAGCATCGCAGCCTGCCGGTTCAGCATGGAATAGGGTGCAGCAGGTTGCTCCGCATAATGCAGGATAGCCTCAGGATCAAATTCCTTGAAAACCCTTTCCACAAACTCCCAGTCCATCAGGTCGCCGATAAATACCTGTATTCCATAACCGGAATCTGCTTTCCAGATTTTGGCCCTTTCATGAAGGTCCGGAACAATGAAAAGGGGTTCCACGTTTTCTTCCGTACAAATCCTTCTGCGAAGATAATTATCTACCACTGCAACGTCATGCCCCGCCGCAGTCAAATGCATGGCCGTGGGCCAACCCAGATAACCGTCTCCACCAAGTATCAATATCCGCATTTCCTTTTTCCTCTATAAGTCCCCAAATCGATGAAGGAGTGACAAGTAACAAGTGAAATAGTGAATCAGACAGGATTTACAGGATAAACAGGATCTTTTTTGCCTTTCCTGCCTACGGCCCGGAGGGATGAAAGGCAAAAAGGGGAATCCCTCTTCGAGGGCAACTTTTGCTGAAACAAAAGGAAGTGACATTGCCAGTAAACCCTTTTGACAAATAGTCTTTACGCCCTCTTCCCGCCCTTGTGCGCCTCAGGCGTACTTGCGCGCCTCAGGCGTACTTGGGCGGGGATGGCCTATTTCACGATTTCGTCAGGAAATCGTGAAAAAAATCCAACCAATCCTGTAAATCCTGTCTAATTTTCTTTTCCACCTTCCTTGGCGCGCCGTAGCCCTGAGCATGTCGAAGGGGCGAAGGCGGCTGTCCTCCGCCCTCCGCCATCTGTCCTCTGTCGTCTGTCCTCCGTCTTCTGTCGTCCGTCCTCTGTCCTCTGTCCTCTGTCTTCTGCGCCATGCGCCCTACGCCTTTAGAAGTCTTCTCTGCAACAACGTCTGCATGTCCCGACGTCCGTCGGCAATGAGTAAAACATACACCGCGTCGCCCAGGACCCGGTAGATCACCCGATAGGGTTTAAAAAAGACCTCACGATA
>JAFDIX010000929.1 GCA_019307805.1 Deltaproteobacteria bacterium
CTCAGGCTTCGGGGGACTTACCTGGCCCTGACTACGCTGGCCTTCCCCATTATTCTGATGGGAATCGTTTTCTCAATACCAAATATAACCGGGGGAGAATTGGGGGTATCTGGACTGTCGCGCCTTTCTGGCTCGCGATTGTCCGACTATTACGTTACCACTGTCCTTATGCTTGGCCTTTGCACAATCATGTTGAAGATAACCGACTCGAATACCGGTATTATTTTCCATGCCATCAGAGAAGACGAGGTGGCCGTGAGGGCCGCCGGCATCAATACGACCCGTTACAAGCTTCTGGCCTTTTGTCTCAGTGGTTTTTTTGCAGGGATATCCGGGGGACTTTATGCGCATTTTATGAGGATTGCCGGCCCTTCCACCCTGGAAGTCTCCATGTCCTTTACGGTGGTTATCTGGGCGATATTCGGCGGGATCGTCACAATATACGGGCCTGTTGGTGCGGTCTTCATCCTCTATCCCTTGTTAGAGTTTATGCGATTTTGGCCCGAGTATCGCATGTTGATGTTCGCGATTGTCGTGTTGTTAATCCTTCTCTACATGCCGGACGGCCTCTTCCCGTGGTTACGGGATAAGGTGGAAACGGAGTGCCCCAGGTGCAAGATCAGAAACGTAGCTACCCGAAAGACATGCCGGATTTGCACAGCGCCGTTGGATTAAGAAGTAGGCCGCCAAACACGTGTGAGGATAATATATGAATGCAAAAGAAGCATACATGTCAAAGCCGTGGTTGAAATATTACCCGGAAGATGTGCCAGAAGAAGTGGATACTCCCGATGTCTCCGTCCCTGAGTTGTTCGATCAAATGGCGGGTAGATACGGGAGCAAGACCGCATTGATTTTCTACGGCAAAAAGATCAGCTATACAAAACTTAAAGAACTGATCGACCGTTTCGCCACGGCCCTTGCCGACCTGGGAGTATCCAAGGGAGATACGGTGGCCTTATTCCTCTTAAACTGCCCCCAGTATGTTATTTCCTATTTTGCCGTCCTGAAGGTCGGGGCCAAAGTCACGCCCATCAGCCCTGTTTATACGAGCAAGGAGGTCAAGCATCAGCTTGAGGATAGCGACGCAGAGACGATCGTCTGTCAGGATATCTTGTATGATAACGTGGAAAAGACCGGCATTGCCCTCAAGAACGTCATCCTGACCAGTATCGCAGAATACCTCCCTGCACTCAAAAAGTTGCTGGGGAAAAGCGCCCTGGGAAAAGTCTATAAGGAAATGCACGTCCCAACGCCTAAGTTTATGGAGGAGGCAGGCCTGCTGCAATTCCAGGACCTAATCAAGAAACATTCTCCCCAACCACCACAGATTACGATCGATCCTAAAAAAGATATCGCTGCTTTGCCTTATACCGGAGGCACTACTGGACTTCCCAAGGCCGCAATCCTGACCCATTACAATATGGTGGCACTCCAGGCACAGACCGTTTCTTTCTGGCCTATATTTGAGGAGGGCAGGGAAGTGGTCATCGCTTTCTTGCCTTTTTTTCACATTTACGGGCAGGTAGTGCTGATGCTCAATGGACTGGTTCAGGGCTCCACCCTTGTCCTTTTTACCACCCCGGACATAGATGATATCCTCTCGGCCATGGAACGTTATCAAGCGTCCGGTTTTTACGGAGTACCCACCCTCTTTGAATACCTCAAGGAGTATGAAAAGACAGATCGCGTGAACTGGAAGGCGCTCAAATTGATCGCCTGCGGCGCCGACACCCTCCATGAGTCGACCATCAGCGAATGGGAGAGACGAACGGGGGCCAAGATATTGGAGGGGTACGGCATGACCGAAACCACCGCCGTCAGTCACAGCACCCCCTATGACAGACCCAAGACCGGTTCTTTTGGTGTGCCGCTCCCCAGTGTAACGGCTGCCATTGTGGATGTGGATGGCACGGAATTCATGCCCGTAGACGAAGTGGGTGAATTGATCCTTCACGGCCCTAACATGATGCAGGGCTATTGGAAGAGACCCGAGGAGACCGAGGAGACCATTATAGAGATCGA
>JAFDIX010000930.1 GCA_019307805.1 Deltaproteobacteria bacterium
TAATGAGCGTACCCAGTGTTCCAGCTTGTCAAGACTGCCTGAAACATAAGAAGCTCCGACGATGGCCCCGATGGAACAACCGCATACGACCTTTGGGTGAATATCCAGTTCTGACAAGGCTTTTATAACACCAATATGTGCCCAGCCCCTGGATGCTCCACTACCCAGCGCAAGGCCAATAGTTGGGGAAGATTGTGTCTGATGGCTCATTGGTTAACTTCCTTTTACCTGAAAAGCCGACGATAGAAGAGTGGGATCACGAATACGGTAAACAGGGCTGAACTGGCCGCACTCGGACGATTAAGAGTATATCACCCAAATATTACAATCATGTGTCCGTCTTCCATCCAAAGCAACCTTTGGCTAGACTTGCTTTCGAATAAGATCGCAGGAATACCATGAATCAATCACATAATCGTTACCTGCTGATACTCACTGTAATATTCGCCATCGAATGGGCCTTTCTGGCAGTATCACCACATGATCGTTCGGACTGGGTATTGGAAAATGCACTTGTTGCTGTTTTCGTTATTCTGATCGCCTCTACGTATAAGAAATTCCCGCTTTCACGAGTTTCCTATACATTGATATTTCTTTTTCTGCTGCTGCATGAAGTTGGTGCACATTACACCTACGCCGATGTGCCCTATGACGAATGGCTGAATAATATCTTTGGATACAGCCTGGATGAGAGTTTGGGTTTCGAACGAAACCACTTTGACCGTTTTGTGCACTTTAGTTACGGGTTGTTGCTTGCCTATCCAATCAGGGAGGTATTTATACGGGTTGCCGATGTGAAGGGATTTTGGGGATATTTTCTGCCGATTGTCCTTACGATGTCCACCTCTATGATGTTTGAGTTGTTCGAGTGGGGTGCAGCAGAACTTTTTGGCGGGGACTTGGGGATCGCCTATTTGGGAACACAGGGGGATATCTGGGATGCCCACAAGGATATGGCGCTTGCAAGCCTGGGTGCCTTAATCGCAATGGTGGTGACTGCACTGGTAAATATCAAATTGCAGAGAGATTTCGCAAAGGAATGGAATGAAAGTTTGGCAATAAAGGGCCAGCTTCCTCTTGGAGAAGATCAGATCAGACGGTATCTGGAAGAAGCCGGCAAAAATTAAAATACGGGTAATTGTCTGAACCTGAACCATAACTGGCTTAACGTTCGATTGTGGCCCAGGCTGTGTGAAAATAAAAAGTGATTTTTGAAAGTGGAGTAACGCGGAGACTATCCGTTCACGTCATTCATCCAGGATCCCTAAATGTCAGGTTAACAGTGCGGTAGCAAACGTTCGCATTCGGTTAACTTATTGGTGCTATAGACCAGATCCGCAGTAATTAGGCACTAAGCAATGCGCTATTTCCAGGCTCTGCAAGGCAATTCTACGGGAAATCGTGTATCTCCAATTCTTCCTTGACAAGACTTACAATGAATCCTATATTTACCTTAACGAACGTTAAGTAGGTTTTTCTGCTTAACTTAACCAGGAGGTTGCCATGAAAATACGTGACATCATTTTTATGATCGTTCTTGCACCTGTGATGTATGCGTTTTATAGCCATATTTCACAAATAGCTAATACCGAGCTCACCATTATGTTGACGGCTTGGCTCGTACTCGTTATTCCAACAATCTGGTTTGCGTGTGAACATTGCAAGTACAGGAGACCATCACGGTAATCAACATGCTACTTCCTGCCAGTTCAGCTGGTAGTGGGTATTACCGTAGAGAGGCATGTAAAACATGTGTCCTTTGTCCATATGCAAAATAGTAGTCAGCATGTGCCTGTTACTTGCCGGGATATCGATGGCTGCTATTACCCATGCAAGTGAGGCAGTTGAAACTAATGTGACACATGATGCGGGGGTCTATACGCTCACTCTCAATGCCGGGATTGATGCACCGATTAATAATGTACGTGATATGTTGACGGCATATGACCACCTCGAGCGGGTTAATCCTGCGGTGAAGGAAAGTTCGGTTATGTATACGTTTGGCCCGCGGAGTCATCGT
>JAFDIX010000931.1 GCA_019307805.1 Deltaproteobacteria bacterium
ATCCGGTGTCCAATGCCAAAATAATGGCGGATACGGCATTGGCCATAGGGTTGGACAGATCGGATCTGGTTTTGGAGGAGGACTCCATGGACACCAAGGATGAGGCGCGGCTTGTCAAGCTTATTGTAGGTAAGGACAGGTTCATTCTGGTCACAACGGCTTCGCACATGCCTCGGTCAATGGCCCTTTTTAGAAAACAGGGTATGGATCCAATACCCGCCCCGACTGAGCACTTGGTGAAGGAAAGGAAAAATGTAAGTCCTGGCATGTTTTTTCCGGGTGCTTCAAATCTTCGAAAGGTTGAGAGAGCCTTCAATGAATATTTAGGGCTTGTGTGGGGAAAAATGAGGGACAAATATAAAGGAAGACGGAATGGGGAAAGGGGAAGGCGCAGGGGTTCATAACTAGGGGACGTCCTTTACAAACTAGACTAACAGTCTTTAGTATTTCTACGGCCTAATCTATAATGCGGGACGTAGCACCGAAGCTGCGTTATTCTTAGATGGGGTTGCTCACTGGAAGGTATCGCTTGTGGAAGGTGGAAAGGCAAAATTAGACAGGATTAACAGGATTACACGGATTACTTTTTTTCGCGGTTTCCGGATGAAACCGTGAAACATACCATCCGTCGTTCCATCCTCCGTAGCAGTGCTACTGCGGAGGACGGGCGCCTACGGCTTCCGCCTTCGTTAAAACTACGGGCGTGACAAGATGCCGCGACAGGTCCCCGCCCTTGGGCGGGGAGAGGGCGTAAACACAATTTGGCAAAAGAGTTTACTGGCAATAACTAGGGGACGCCCTTTACAAACTGGACTAACAGTCTTTAGTATTTCTACGGCTTAATCTGTAATGCGGGACGTAGCACCGAAGCAGCGTTATTCTAAGATGGGGGTTGCTCACTGGAAGGTATCGGTTGCTCTTGTGGCGGGCACTTTTGGGTAAACTCCAAAGTTTTTACCGATTTTCGTGCAAGGATGTTTTCCGCGAGCCCTGTATATAGGAAAAAGAGTTGAACGGTTGGCTCTCTTCAGGCAGCCTTTTCGACTTCAGCATCAACTTTCGAGCCTATCTCACGTTCGGCCTTGGCGAGTTCATATCTCGTTTGAAGGTTCATCCAGAAACGGGCGCTGTTGCCAAAATGACGGGAAAATCGTAAGGCTGTTTCCGCACTGATACCCCGTTTTTCATTAATAATCTGAGTGATACGTCCGGAAGGCACTCGTAATGCCAGAGCCAACTTGTTGGCCGAAAGCTCACGTGCCACCATTTCTCGTTTTAAAATGCGTCCAGGATGAATAGGTTTCATGGTATTACCCCTTATGGTAATCAACAATTTCAACATCATAGGCGTCGCCATCCTTAAAAAGGAAACAGATGCGCCACGGACCATTTACAGTCATTGCCCATTGGCCTGCCCTATTACCGGATAGCTTATGAAGCCCCACGCTTTTTAACGGGCTTAGATCCTTTAGCGATTGAGCAGCATCAAGAGCCGCGAGCAGATCATCAGCAGCATCAATATCCAGCCCGCGAAATTTTGATACTTTGCCTTCTTCGTAAAAACGTCTAGAGCGGCTATTAGACCAAGACCAAATCATACATGCAATATACTACGGATTGCGTAGTATCGCAAGCGTTTTTCTTTAAATGGAATCGATGGTATTGCCGCAATCACCAGTATCGTCGGATTTGGGCTGGTGCAAATGAGCAGCGGTATTACAGTTTTGCCGGCAGACCTTTTGGCATCTCTGTGATATTGCCATTATTGGCAGTATACTTTCTGGCCTTTATACTCATAAGTATTAATATCCGGAAAAGCCTAACGGTGATTGCCTAGGCCTGTCTGACAGATCTCTCGCAGAGGTATATTAGACCCGTCTTCGCCAAGCTTCCGTCGTCGCCTACGGCTATGCCGCGACAAGTCGCCGCGGCAAGCAGGATTTACCCCGCTGAATAGCCCCGAAGCTTCCGCCTTCGCTTCGGTGTAGCTTCGGCGCGACAAGTCGGGGATTCAACCCC
>JAFDIX010000932.1 GCA_019307805.1 Deltaproteobacteria bacterium
CGGGTCAGGGGGCGTTCCACAAGCAGGTGAGAATTTTTGATGCGGCTCTTTTGAAAGAGACCTACACGGCCCTTTAATCCAATAATGATTTCTTTCAAAGCGCTAAACAGTTACCTTATTTTTAGGAAGAGATATGGATACAGAGAATATTATTGTTATTGATGGACACGAGCTTTCCTTTAAACCGGATGAGACTATTCTTCAGGTGGCTCAACGTAACGGGATCGATATCCCCACCCTTTGCTATATGGAAGGATGTACGCCTACCGGTTCCTGCCGGATTTGTTTGGTGGAAGTGGAAGGCGCCAGGAGCCTTGTCGTATCCTGTGCAGTGCCTGCGTCGCCTAAAATGGTGGTCAAAACCGAATCTCCGCGGGTGATCAGGGCGCGGCGTATGAACATCGAACTGCTGTTGGCATCCGGAGACCACAACTGTCTCGCCCAGGATCTGGACATGGATTCCTGGACCGATTTCCAGTTGAAGGCGATGGAGGCAAAGGAGCATCAGGCCCTTTGTCCTTCATACGGTGACTGCCGTTTGCAGGATCTTGCTGTGCGATACCAGGTCAAAACAGGCCTCTTTAAGCCGTCTGAGACCTGCTATCCCATCGAGACTGTAAATCCTTTTATTGTCCGCGATTTTTCCCGGTGTATCCTCTGCGGTCGTTGCGTCCAGGCCTGCAATGAAGTGCAGGTAAACAATGCGATCAGTTTCGGTTACAGGGGGGCGGCTTCCAAGGTTGTGGCCAAAGGGGACCTTGCCCTTAAGGATTCGGATTGCGTTTTTTGTGGGGAATGTGTTCAGGCTTGCCCGGTGGGCGCCCTCCTCCCCAAGCAGGATCTTCATCCGGAGTATGTGCCCGGCAAAGCAAAAAAGGTGCGCACTACCTGCGCCTATTGTGGCGTGGGATGCCAGCTCTATCTACACGTGAAAGATAACAGGGTAATTAAGGTAACCGGCGTAAAGGGTGTGGGCCCGAACTTCGGAAGCCTTTGTGTGAAGGGGCGGTTTGGATACGATTTTATTCATGACCCGGATCGGCTCAAAACCCCTCTGATCCGGGAGAATGGAGAGTTTCGGAACGTATCATGGGAGGAGGCCCTCAATTTCGTCGCTGAAAGGCTGACCCAAATCAAGAAGACATCAGGACCCGACTCCATTATGGTATTGACCAGTGCGCGTATAACCAATGAAGAGAATTACCTGGCCCAGAAATTTGTGAGGGCCGTTATCGGGACGAACAATATAGACCACTGCGCCCGCCTCTGACACTCCTCGACCGTGGCCGGTCTGGCCGCAGCCTTCGGAAGCGGATCTATGACAAATCCTATTGAAGACATTGAAAAGGCGGGGGTAATCCTGATTACCGGTTCGAACACCACCGAGAACCATCCTGTCCTCTCGTCCTATGTGAAGCGGGCAGTCAGTTTCAAAGGGGCAAAGTTGATCGTTGTGGATCCCCGCAGGATCCCTATTGCCCGTTTTGCGACGCTCTGGCTTAGACCGAACCTGGGCACGGATGTGGCCTGGATCAACGGAATGATGCATGTCATTGTCAAAGAAAAACTATATGATGAGGATTATGTAAGATCCCGCACCGAGAAATTTGAGGATTTGAAAAAGATTGTTGAAAAATACACGCCCGAATATGCAGAAGAAATTTCAGGAATCCCTAAGGACCAGCTTATAGAGGCAGCACGCCTTTATGCTCGGTCTCAGGCATCATCCATCCTTTACGCCATGGGTATTACCCAGCACACTACGGGGACCGACAATGTCAAGTCCCTGGCCAATCTGTCCATGCTTTGCGGCAACGTGGGAATCATGGGAGGTGGTGTAAATCCTCTCCGCGGGCAGAACAATGTCCAGGGGGCCTGCGATATGGGGGGCTTGCCCAATGTATATACAGGCTACCAGAGTGTGGCCGATCCCGCGGTCCGGGAACGCATGGAAAAGGCATGGGGCGTGGAGAAGCTATCAGAGAAACCTGGCATGACGGTGACCGGCATGATGGAAAA
>JAFDIX010000195.1 GCA_019307805.1 Deltaproteobacteria bacterium
TCCTATTCATAAATTCCGGTTGATCTGAATTAGACAACAATACCATATCAATGGTGCATTGATGCAGGATGAAGATTTGCCGCCGATGAAAGGTGGGAGGAGCCTGCGGTTGCCTCAGTATTCCACATGAATGTAACTCCAACCAAGCTCTTTTGTCAGTTGAAGTATAGCTCCTATTAGTAGAAAAAATTCGGGCGAGTTCAAAATGCTAAGATAATTGCCACTTTTTGTTTTGTGGCATCCTCATTTTCGACCTCTTATACTGTGCGGTGACAATGATAAACGAGGACAAATGCCTATCTGTTTTGGCGCAGATATGGTATTCTTTTTCATTGTTCAAGGATTTCAAATGATTCCGCATGGAAAGGATCAAGAACAGTGGACTCACATAAAGAAATTGAAGAAATCAGGGGTTACTGTTCACAGTGTTCAGGTTGGTGTCCGACTGTCTCCTTAGTCAAGGACGGGAAATTTGTGGAGGTCAGACCGGACATGGACCATCCCCTTGGCAACAGTCTTTGCCCAAAGGGACTGGCCGGACCTGAGCTGGTCTACAGCCGGCAGAGATTGCAGTATCCCATGCGCCGGACCAGACCCAAGGGGGATTCCGATCCCGGATGGGAGAGGATTTCCTGGGACGCGGCCCTGGATATTACGGCATCGAAGCTCACGGCGATTACATCCCAATACGGGGCACAGGCCATCGCCGTGACCCGGAGCGGTCCGGCCGGCTCCCCCATGGGGGAACTGGGCCTGTGGGTCACCCGGTTTGCCAATGCCCTGGGAACGCCGAACAACGTTGCCACAACCCATATATGCCAGTGGCACAGGGATTGCGGATCTGCCTATACCTATGGAAATATCGGAAGGATGCATTCTGAGGGGAGGGCGGAATTTGACAGGTCCGCCTGCATTTTTATCTGGGGGAGCAATATCCACGCAAACCGGTCTTCCCTGCTGCCGTTCATAAAGCGGGGTCTGGATAACGGTGCAAAACTAATCGTTGTGGACCCGCGAAAAACAGAGATCGCAGACATGGCCCACTTGTGGCTGAGGATCCGGCCCGCAACGGATGGTGCTCTGGCCCTGGGTATGATCAACGAGATGATGGGTGAGACCCTCTATGACCCGGAGTTTGTCAGAGACTGGACCACTGCCCCTTTCCTGGTAAGACGCGACACAGGGGAGTTCCTGACAGGGGATGCACTCACTCGAGAAGGTGATCGGTCAAATTATGTCATCATGGAATCAGGCGCTGAACAGCCGACGACCTATCAGCCCGGTTCGCCCTTCAGGAATATGCCGGTGCTGGAAGGCACTTTTCCTATCCAGACGGGGGGTGGGGAAGTCGAATGCAGCACCGTTTTCGAGCTCTTGCGGGAGTCCGTATCCCGCTACTCTCTGGCCGAGACTGAAAAGATCACGGACATCCCACAGGAGAAAATTCGAGAAGCGGTAAGGATGCTCTCAACCATAAAGCCTGCATGCTGGTATTCATGGAACGGGATTGAGCAGAACATCAATGCGACCCAGACAAACCGGGCCCTCTGTATCCTCTATGCCCTGACCGGTAATTTTGACAAACCCGGCGGTAATGTGATTCTGCAGGGGATTGCCTCCAACCCGGTTATGGGCCATGATCTGCTCGCCGTTCATGAGGACAGGGCCCGTCTGGGGTCTCCTGAGAGGCCCCTGGGCCCCTGCGGCACATTCAAGAGTACCCAGGCCTATGAGGTGTACAATGCCATCCTGACAGGGAAGCCCTATCCTGTGAAGGGCCTCGTCGGGTTCGGTGGAAACATCATTATGTCAAACGCCCCCAGCAGGCTCGCCAAAGAAGCCATATCCCATTTGGAGTTCCACGTGGAGTCCGAGCTTTTTCTCTCTCCCGTGGCAGAGCTTGCAGACATCGTGCTGCCTGCGGCAAGTTCCTGGGAGAGCTGGCATGTGGGGGGCAATATCGGTCCCCTTGGGGACAAGGGGTACATTCAGCTGCGGCCGGCTGTCGTGTCCCCCCAACACGAGTCCTGGCCCGACATGAAGATCATGTTTGAAATGGCCAAACGACTCGAGCGGGGAGATGTATTCTGGGATGGGAACATTGAAGCGGGTTTCAACTACCAGTTCGCCCCTTCTAAAATCACGGTAGCGCAGTTGAGGGACAATCCCGGGCCTTTCACCATTGACCTGGCCATGGAATATCGGAAGTATGAAAAAAAAGACGAAGCGGGCCGGTTCATCGGTCTGCCCACACCTTCAAAAAGAGTGGAGCTGTACTCCATTCCCTTCAAGGCCCAGGGTCAGGATCCACTGCCTGCATGGAGGGACCCCATATCCGTTTGTTTCCCCGGCAAAGATGTCAAAAGGGAATATCCGCTTCTCCTGATAAACAGCAAATTGGTGGAGTACTCCCATTCCCAGCATCGAGCCATCCCCTCTCTGAGAAAAAGGGTTCCGCACCCCTTTCTGGAAATAAATCCCACACTGGCAGATGAACTGACTGTTCAGGATGGCGATTCAGTGCTCCTGGAAACACATTACGGGAGCATCACCCTCCTGGCAAAACTGAGGGAGGATATTGCCTATGACGTGGTCTGCACCCAGAACGGGTGGTGGCAAGCCTGCGATGCACTGAATCTTCCCGGGTATGATCCCTATTCCTCCAAAGGGGCCAATGTGAATCTCTTGTACAGGACGAATAACATTGATCCCATCAGCGGTTCTGTGCCTATCAAGGGGTGGCCCTGCAGGGTGAGAAAGGCGCAATAAGCCCCTGATCCACCATCAAGGCATCATCTGCTGCGTTGCCTTCGATCGCTCCTCCTTGCGGCCTATTGCTCCATAGGCCTCAGTCGTCACTTCTCGGCGCCTTGCATCTAATACCTTGTTGGTGATCAGGGAGGTGGCATAAACGATTGAGGTAGAATAATAAACTCAAAATAGATGCTGGATTTGGGTAAGCCATGTTGTTTTTTTATTTCGTGTAGTCGTAGAATCCGCGACCGGTCTTCCTGCCCAGGAGGCCCGCAAGAACCCGTTTTTTCAGGAGAGGATGGGGTTTGTAACCATCACCAAAATCCCGGGCCATGGTTTCCATGCCGTGCATGGCGATCTCGGCACCTACGAGATCCAGCAATTTGCAGGGCCCCATGGGATGCCCGGCGCATAATTCCATGGCCTTGTCAATATCCTCAGGGCGATTCCCTTCCTGCACCATCTTTACGGCCTCGTTCATCAGGACATCCAGGAGACGACTCACGATGAAGCCCGCAAAATCGACTGCCTCAACAGGGTTTTTCCCAATGCTTTCTGCGAAATCCCAGCAGGCCCCAAAGGTTTCATCAGAGGTCAGTTGCCCGCGAATGACCTCCAGCCCTTTCATCAGGGGGACAGGATTCATGAAGTGAAGACCGATGAATTTCTCACCGCGGCTGGTAACACTGGCAATCTCCGTAATGGGAAGAGCGGAGGTGTTGGAGGCCAGGATGGCTTCAGGTTTTGCAAATGCCTCAATTTTTTTAAAGGTTTCATGCTTGATTTCAAGGTTCTCAAAAATGGCCTCGATAATCAGGTCTGCATCCTTGCAGACCTCCTCCAACTGTGTCGTGTAATGGATCCTGCCAAGTGCTGAATCCTTATCAGACTCTTGTATCTTGCCCTTGCCGGCGAACTTGGCCAGGCTCTTCTCGATGATTTCTTTTGACCTGTCCAATGCCTCGCCGGTGATATCCTGAATGACCACCTGGTAACCCGCAAGAGCACTGACCTGGGCAATGCCACTGCCCATGATGCCTGCACCGATAATGCCTATATTTTTGATTGCCATAAATATTTTCCTCCCTTTATTTTTATATCAACATCCGTCCATGAAAAAGACTTCGTAGTTTTAATCCGAAAAATAGTCCGGTTTTATTTCAACGGTCAGGCCGTCACTGTTGGTCAATCTCTGCGCAAGTCCCGTTATCCTGGGGAGTTCATAGGCAAAGAAAAAGCGCAAGGCATAGAATTTGCCATGGAGGAAGTCCGCCTCTGCACCGGAGGGATTGTCTTTCAAACCCTTCTGGATGAACAGACCCTGGTGCAACCACTGCCAGGCAACGCTGATGATCCCGAAAAACTCCAGATAGAGAGTGGCGTCTGCCAGAAAGACCTCCGGGCTTTCATTCTCGGCAAGGGACAGAAGATGTTTTGTCACTTCCTGCAGGGTCTCCAATGCTTTTTCCAGTGCCTCTCCAAAGGGCTTGAGTTCGGCTATATCATTGGCCGAGGCGATGGTCTTCTGCACCTCCTCCACAAAGAGCGTAAAGGCCTTCCCGTCCTTGATTCTTACCTTCCTTCCCAAGAGGTCCTGCCCCTGGATACCTGTGGTTCCTTCATGGATCGGGTGGATCCGGACATCCCGAAAGTACTGCTCCACAGGGAATTCGTCACAATATCCGTATCCGCCCAGGACCTGGATCGCCTGGCTCACAGAGAGGATACACATTTCCGCGGGGTAGCTCTTGGCCACCGGCGTGAGGAGATCCAAAAGCAGGGAATAGTTTTCCTTCTCCTCTCCGCTCAGTCCTATTTCAAGGTCCGCATATCGTGCGCACTGAAACAGGAGGCCGAGGGAGCCCTCCACAATGGCGCGCTGGTAGAGCAACATCCTTTTTACATCGGGGTGCTCAATGAGGGGCACCTGGGGTTGGGCAGGATCCTTTGCGGACAGGGGTCTTCCCTGGGCCCTCTCCTTTGCGTACTCGAGTGAAGTGTAGTAGGCGGCCGAGGCAATGCCTGAGGCCCCCAGTCCTACGTCAATCCTCTGTTCATTCATCATCTGGAACATGCCGGCCAGCCCCTTGTTGGGTTCACCTACCAGCCAGCCGCGACAATCGTCATTCTCCCCCATGCTCATCTGGGTAATGGGGGAGCCGCGGTAGCCAAGTTTGTGGTAGAGGCCCGCAATATTGACGTCATTGAATACCCGTTCGCCGTTTTGTTCAGGCCGGTACTTTGGCACCACAAAGAGTGAAATTCCTTTTATCCCGGGGGGAGCCTCTTTTATTCGGGCCAACATGAGGTGCACGACATTCTCAACAGCGTCGTGGTCCGATGCGGAGATAAATATCTTCTGTCCACGGATCTTGTAGTAACCCTCATCCGTGGGTTCCGCCACAGTGGTAATGTCTCCCACAGAGCTGCCTGCCTGGGGTTCGGTCAGTGCCATGGTCCCCTGCCACTGCCCTGCATACATCTTGGGGATATAGGTCTCTTTCAGTTCTTCCGATCCAAAGGCCTCGATAAGGTGGGCTGCACCGTCCGTGAGCATGGGAAAGACCATGGCAGAGTAGTTGGCAGCGGCAAAGATAAAACGGCATGCAAAGGCGATCGTAAGAGGCAGTTGCTGGCCTCCGGATTCCATGGGGGCGTTGGACCCGATCCATCCCCCTTCACCGCATTCCTTCAGGAAGGGCTTTATGGCGGGGTGGACCTTCACCTGACCGTCCACATACTCAGGAGGATTTTTGTCCATCTCCTGCAGGTAAGGTTTCAGGAGGTCTTTACCCATTTTCAGGGCGGTTTCGAGGACCATATCAAAAATTTCTTTGTTGTGTTCCTCGTAATAGGGAAACTGTGTCAGGGAACTGACATCAAAAACATCATGGAGCAAGAATTTTAAATTTCTCTCGCTGACAAATTTTTCCGCCATTATTAAATCCTCCTCAAAGGCGCATAGAAAAATATAAATGTGAACAACTGGTGGACCTCACTGCACCCACCCCTGATGGGGATTGTCAGGAATATGACACCAGGCGTTTTGACGCTGTTTTTATCTACATCGCCCTGTAGCCGCCATCCACATAAAGTGTCGTGCCGGTGACATAATCGGATGCAGGAGAACTCAGGTAGACGACTGCTCCCTTGAGATCTTCCATGTTTCCATGGCGGCCCATGGGTACATGGGCAAGGATGTGTTTTCCTCCTTGTTCCATGGTCACCTTTGACAGATCCGTTTCTATAAATGCGGGGGCAATGGCATTCACATGGATA
>JAFDIX010000196.1 GCA_019307805.1 Deltaproteobacteria bacterium
GGCTTCCTCCGGGCTTGCCGGTTCGCGCCCAATGGCCTTTGCAATCTGCACGGCCTTTTCGACCTGGTCCCCATTCCCCTTGCACTTGGTCTTGGTGAGAAGATCGATATACACATTGTCTTCCAGGCCGACCCGTATGTGACCGCCAAAAATGGCACTGGCCATGGCAACCTTGAAGCAAAGCGGGCCTGCCCCCACACCCTGCCACGTGGACCCGTGGGGTATTGCATTGATGAAAGCGGAGAGCACGGAACTGTCAAAAATAACGCCTCCCATGACCCCGAAGACAAACGAAAAATGCAGGGGCGGTTCCAGGAAGTCATATTTGTCATAGAAAAACAATGTATTGTGAACATGTGAAATGGCAAAGCACTCAATTTCCGGTTTCACATTGTTTTTTTTCATTTGAGTGCCGAATTCCAGGGTGGCGTTCAGGGGGTTGTTATAGGTCTTATCGGCAATGATCTCTCCGGTTTTATAATTGACCGTGCAAAAATTCATGGTGCCCGGATTGAGAGATGCAAGTTCCGGAGAGTATTCCACCACCGGGCGCTTCCGCTCCTCCAGGCTTGAATCCAGACTGACCCCGGTGCTCAAATTAATCAGCGTATTCGTTTCCCGGGTCACCGCATCCATGACCGCCTTCATGACCTTGACGTCCGTGGTGGGTGTACCGGTATCAGGATCTCGAAAGTGGATATGGATCACGGCTGCCCCGGCATCTTCCGCGGCTTTTGCTTCCCGCACATACTCTTCAGGGGTGTATGGGACTGCCGGATGGTGTTCCTTCATCGTAGCCGACCCTGCCAGTGCTGCTGTAATAACGACCTTTTCGCTCATATTGCCTCCTTTAATTCATCTGACCCAAATCTGGGCGCTAATTTTGACGGCTTCGTAAAAAATCGAGAATCGCTTGAAAAGGTCATTCCGGCGAAAGCCGGAATCCAGTAAATCCAATTACTTCTGGATGCCGGTCGAAGATCCCGTCTTCAGCGGGGATCAAGTCCCCGCAGACAACTACGGGACAGGCCAGCATGACGAATTCGGGCTTTTTACGAGTTCATCAATTTTGCGAACTTATTTTTTGCGCGAACCCTTGGACAGTTGCCCGATGAACTCCTTGGCCATGGTAACACCCTCACCGGCGTTCCTGCAGTAGGCATCCGCCCCCACCTGCTCAACCACCGGGGGTGTGACCGCAGCCCCTCCAATCAAAATCCGACATTTTTCACGAAGGCCCTCTCGTTCCAGCGTATCAATGGCCTCCTTCATGTTGGGCAGTACCGTTGTCAAAACAGCGGAGAGGCCTACAATCTGGGCCCC
Source organism: Deltaproteobacteria bacterium (assembly GCA_019307805.1). GTDB lineage: Bacteria > Desulfobacterota > DSM-4660 > Desulfatiglandales > HGW-15 > JAFDIX01. The sequence goes on from JAFDIX010000196.1 coordinate 1,324, forward strand.
ATCCCTTACTGCTTCAACGATCTTTTCTGCAGGACAATCCACCCCAAGGTCCACCACCTCGAAGCCGCCACCCTGCATCATGGACAGGACAATATTCTTGCCGATATCGTGGAGATCTTCTTTCACGGTAGCAATGGCCACTTTGCCTTTACTTTTTACCGCCTGGTCCCCGACCATAATAGGGGACAGGATCTCAAGGACCGCCTCACTCGCCTTGGCGGCCATCAACATTTCAGGGATAAATATCTGGGCATTGGAGAAAAGCTGCCCGACATGATCCATGGCCGGAACAATGGCCTCGTCTATCACGTTCTGGGGGGGAATCCCCTTTTCCAATGCCTGACGCAGAGGGATCTGAATGTCCTTGTATTGGCCGGAGATGACCGCATTGCGAATGTGATCAATTTCAGGAATCTCCCCGGAGACCCGCTCTTCAGTGGGGATTGCCTCGGCCCGGGTGCCGGCCTCTTCTTTTTCTGCTGCCTCGCTCTCCACCTGCTCCTGCAGGGAGGACAAGCCGTCTTTTTTCCCGTACTTTTCACAGGCCCGGATCATGGCATCAATGTTTTCCGCCGGTGTTCCCTCATCCAGATACCCCCCGGCAGCGATGATCAGGCCCCCGCCTTTACCGGACTTTCCAATGATCTCTCTGACGGAATTCTCGACGTCCACAGGGGTTCCGTTCCTAAGGACGGCAAGGGGAGGCACATTTCCCACGAGACAGACCCTGTCGCCTATCTTCTCTTTGGCAAAGGCGGGGTCCACTTCATACCCGTAGTGAAAGACCTGGATTCCGGCATCCGCAATGCCTTCCAGGATATAGGTCGCGTCTGCGTCATTATGATACCACCGCTCGCACTGGGGAAAGGCCCCAAAGATTTCCTCATACAGCGGCAGGACAAACTCCCTGAACTGTTCCAGGCTCACAAAGGAAGCCAGATCATCCCACAGGAGAATACGCGTGAAATTCTCAGGGCCCACGGCCTCCTGCATGGCCCGCAAATAGGTGAGACTGAGATCCAGGGTCTTTCGTGTCAGCTTCTTGACAAACCCCGGGTTTTCCACAACATCGGCAAAAAACTCGCTGGTCCCCCGAATCAAGGCGGCCACCCCCCATGGGGAGTGGGTTGAGTTGAAAGCCACCGGGGTGACCTTTCCCACTTTCTCTTTCATATAGCGGTAATATTCAAATACCTTGGTCATATAGGCTGCGTCATCGAGGTCAGGCACTTCCAGTTTCTCGATGTCCTCCTCCGTCTTGACAAAGGGCTGGACCCAGGAATTTCCATCACTGGTCCAGGTGATCTCGGCCCCCATGGCCGACGTCTCGATGGCCATACTCAGATCAGGCGCAATGGCCGTCAGTCCATTGAACCGCTTGTTCGTGGCCTGCTGGACTTCCAGCATTTTTTCCACGGAATTGTAATAGTCCATGACAGGAACCTGGTTCAGACTGGTGTGAAAGGGTCCGCTGGAGTGGAGGAAAAAAGGTACCTGGTCAGGCTCCTCAAAGGCCATGGCCGCCTGTATGCGGTTCCAGTTTTTTGGGCCGATGTTGTCTTCCATGTCTGTCTCCTTCCAGAAAAACGATCCGGGTCTAATTCATTGTTTTTCACCATTTTAAAAATCAAAGTCTAATCAGGGAACAGGAGGTTTGGCAGATACATGATGCCGCCCTCCCAATAGGTGGTAATAAGCAGCACGACCAATGATGCAATCAGGAACGGTATAACGGCCTTCACCACCCTCTCATAACTCAGCCCGGTAATGGTGCTGGCCACAAAGATAACGATCCCCACCGGGGGTGTGATGCACCCAATGACCAGGTTCAAGACCATGATCAGACCAAAATGCACCGGGTCTACACCATACTGCATGGCAATGGGGACCAGAATGGGCGTAAGGATGATGGTGGAGGCCGTGATGTCCATAAAGGTCCCGATAAAAAGCAGGAGGATATTGATATAGATCAGAAAAATATATTTGTTCGTGGTCAGTGACAGGAGAAAGTCTGCCACCTTGACCGGGACATCTTCGTAAGTCAGGGTAAAGGAGAAGATGGCGGCCGTGGAGACCAGGACCATGACCGCGGCAGTGAGCCGGCCGCTCCTCCAAAGAATACCTGGCAGATCCTTGAGTTTGAGCTCTCTATAAACGAAAAATCCAATGAACATGGCCATGGCCACGCCCACTGCAGAGGCCTCTGTGGGGGAAAAAACACCGATGAGCAGCCCCCCGATCATGACCACGGGCATGGAAAGGGCCAGAAAGGACGTTATGAAACTCAAGCCCAGTCTTTTCAAAGAAAATCGGGATGAGATGGGATATTTCCGTTTGATGGAGTAATAGGACACCAGGGCCATCATGGAAAGCCCAAGCAGCACGCCGGGTAAAAACCCGGCTGAAAAAAGCTTCCCTGTGGAGACCCCTGCTATCACCGAAAAGAGGACCATCTGAACGCTCGGCGGAATGATTGCTCCGATGAGCGATGAGGTGGAGGTGACTCCGGTGGCGAAATCCCGGTCATAACCCGCCTTTTCCATGGCAGGGACCATGACCGTACACATGGCTGAGGTATCCGCGGTGGCAATGCCCGTTATGCCCGCAAAGATCATGCTCACCACCACGTTGACGTGGCCCAGACCACCCCTGAGCCACCCCACCATGGCATCGGCAAACTTCACCAGACGGGAGGTGATCCCCGAGGCGTTCATCAGGTTGCCGGCCAGCATGAACATGGGAACGGCTACGAGAATAAAGTTGTCGGCGCCTTGTATCATTTTCCGCATGATCAGGGGCAGGAAGGAATGAAACTCGCCGCTCAGAAGAAGATGGAGGACCCCCACCAGGCCCAGTACAAAGGCAATGGGCACGCCCACCACGAGAAAAAAGAGAAAGGAGCCAATCAGGATAATTTCAACCATTACAAACCCTCCCCCCAATAAAAATCGGGGAATTGTGAAGATTCCATTACAAAGGGGTTATGTGTCTGTCTTTCTATCAAACAAAAGGTGCAGCATATCCACCAGGATCTGAAAGCTCATCAAACAACACCCGATGGGGAGCGAAATATAAACAATCCACGTGGGAAATGCCAAGGCGGGTGAAGGCGTTCCCTTCTTGTACATGAACCAGGTCATGTCCACCCCGGAGTATAGGGCTACCATGAGAAAGGCTATCATGAGCAGACTTCCCAAAACAGTAAAACACAGCGCCACCTTCTTGTTGAGACGCACCAGGACATAGTCCAGTGCAACCACCTCGCCGCGCCTCAAGGCGGCACAGGCGGTCATAAATACGAGCCAGACGAGGGCAAACCGGGTCGCTTCTTCAGGCCATGGAAGCGGATAGTTGAAAACGTAACGAATAATGACCTGAAGGACCATCACGGCAGGGATGAACAGCATAAGCACGATGATGATCCATTTCACAACCTCGTCGATAAAATCATTGATCACATCAAAATAATGCATGGGATACCCGGGACTTTCTATATTGCGAAAAATTGAGACGGGACCGCAAAAACCTGCGGTCCCGTCCCGGATATGGATCGGATTAGTATTTGGCCTTCGGTACCGGTGCCTTTACGTCGGTGGGCCAACGGGGCCAGTCTCTATGGTACTTCTCAACCGCCTTGACATACTTGTCTACGGCAGGACTCAATTTTCTCACCTTGGCGATATAGGGCTGGACAGCCGCTACCCACTTGTCCCTGTCGTCAAGTTGTTCGATGATCTGGTTGCCGTGTTTGAGTGCGACCGCCCGGGCGCGCTGCACCATGCGGCGGCCCTGGGCATAATTCTCAACAACGGCCTGTTTTGCCGCGTCCAGAAAAACCTTCTTTACTGCCGGCGAAAACCCGGCCCACACCTTCTCATTCACGAGAAAGAGCGGCCCGATGTTGTGGTAACCCATGATGGTGACATACTTGGTCACTTCATAGTACTTCATTGAATCGTGTACCGTGAAATTCCCATCATACCCGTCAAAGACCCCTGTTTTCAGCATATTGTAGAGTTCCGGAAAGGAACTGGGCCCCGGTCTGGCACCGGTCAAGGCCATCCATTCCTGCTCTGACTTGGATTCCAGGGTCCTGATGCGCATTCCCTTGACATCGGCAATGTTGTGGATGGGGCGCTTGTTGTTGAAAATATGACGCTCCTCATAAATACCGGAGTTCAGGACATGGACACCGGCCTGTTTTCCGATCACATCCATAAGTTCCCTGGCGTGGGGGGACTCGATCAACCAGAGCATGTCTTCCGGATAATTCAAGAGGAATGGCAGCAGGAGCGCCCGGGCAGCATCTGAATGGTTGGTCAAGATGGGTGCCCAGCCCTTGCATAGATCTACGGTACCCCTCATGACGGCTTCATGCATCGCCACGTTATCGCCGATAATGGCTTTGTCCAGGCGTTTGAATTTGAATTGACCATTGGTGCGCTGCTCGACGAGTTCCTGAAAGCGATTCCACCCATAATAGTCAACACGCAGATTATTATAAATCATAGAAGCGGTCTTAAGCGTCCTCGCCTTCGCCAATACCGGCGCCGCCCCGGCCAATAGAAATGCCACTAAGATAAGGGTTACGATTAAACTGACTCTTCGTCTCGACATAACAAACCTCCTTGTGAAGTATGGGTTAGTAAGATTGTTCTCCAGGGAAAACACATGAATACTTGACAATCACCTTTACACAATACGGCTCT
>JAFDIX010000933.1 GCA_019307805.1 Deltaproteobacteria bacterium
CCAGACCGGATTGGGTCAAGACTATAGAACAGGGCAAAACAGAAGTCGCCAAAGGAGTTAAGGGGAAACCCTCGATAAGCTGGAAGATTGAAGTAAAACCCACTGCCGAAAAATATTACCTATGGTCAAATATTAGCCGAGTATCCCTTTCAGCTCCCTGGCCATGCATAATATGCGTGGTACCACGAAAGCCAATTCATTCGGTGTGTTGTGTGTAGAAAAGGCATGTTTGGTTCTATAAGATTCGTATTCCGCCGCGATCTTCGACAGGAAAACCCTCATGGAGCGTTGCGTCCTCGGTCCCTCTGAGGGAAATCTCTCCTTCATTTCCCTCAACAACCCACTGAGTTCCATGAGCGTGTCCGAGTTGGAAAAGTATCCATCTGGAGCGTTTCTGAACAGGGGCCCCCCTGGTCCGAAGTATCTCATGGCCGCCCTGATTCCCCGATCACCATGCCGCAGTGTAACTAAAAATCTGGCCCCGTCAGGCCGTGCCCTTTGTGCCAGTCCAAAGGCATTATAAACAGGGAAGGCCCTTTCCCTGCCCTCCTTCATGCGCTCGGCCGCTCTTGCCATCTCGAGATCGAAAGGAGCGAATCTGTTTTGGAACATGCTGGCCCAACGAAGATAATTTTCGAAAAGATCAAAATCCTCCATACCCGAAGGAGGGTTTTTCAGGTTCTTCCAAAACATGACAGCATATCCGTAGAATAGCACTTTCTTCATTCGGTCTTCCGGCTGATAAGCGTCCATATGCAGGCAGGTATAGTTTCCCATGAACTCTGTAATGACGCGGGCCAGGATCCTCTTGAATTTCGGATTCATTTCTTTGTCGAAATATCTGAGATAACCCAAAAAATAATGAGAATGCTCTTTTTTCAAATGGTCATACACGCGCGGCAGTATAATCCATGATGTGCAGACATCCTGGACCAGGGAAAAGAGATATTCAGGGCTTGCCTGCTCCCTGGCGGCAAATAGGACATCTCGGGCGTTCATTCCTGATATGGTTGTCTGGATATCCTTTTCCCTCTCTTCCTTCAATAAAATGCCGCTCCGTATCTCCCTCATTTTCTTTATAAGCGCTGGGTTAAGCAAAATTTCTCTTTCCGTAACAGGAGTCATTCGCTCCCATGCCGAGGCGGCCACCGTGAAAAGCGTTCGTGCCAACGTCTCATCAAATCCTGTTTTTCTGAGTGTAGGAATGATTTGCCTTTCAATCAGTCGAGCAAGCCATTCTGAAAGGGCAACTCTTTTTAGTTTTCTGAGGGCGGATAAATACTTCTCCTGACACGCCTTCCGGCATCCTTCAATATGTCTCTCAAAGTTATATCTATGGCTTTTCTTTTGATTCACATGACCTGGGAGTACACCAATGGATTGGAAAGAAGGATCAGATCGGCCGGGCAGGGGATCTCTTTGCAGGCTGTTCGGCATAGGACGAACCTCTTTCAAAATGTTATTCAGGGATGAAACTCCTAATCGATGGGGCAAGATTTATATGAATTACGGATTTTCAATTAAAGCGATCCCTGGGATCGAAAAGAAGATGCGAAAGAGACGTTTTATGAGGGGCAGAATCAGATTCCAGGCAGGAAGACCAGGTCTGCGTTCTTTTCAGGGGCTGTTTCCGTGTGTCTCAGGAGTAAATCAACGTAACAGAAAAGTACCACATCGTGGTATAGTCGTCAATCTTTTTTTTGGGGAAAAGGCTCGGTCACATTTTCGCCATGGGATTTGCCCGAAAAACAGCGACCATGTGGGAAAATTACCAAGAAGGTGTGTAATTTGTGTGGAATCAAGAGAAGACCGTATTTAAATGGATTCAGGGTAGAAATGATATTATTCGATGTAGTAGGAAAAGGAGTTAAAAGCCTTTTTTTGCTACGCTGAAGAATTCTGCGATGCGTAAAAGCACTTGCCCCCTGCTTCCTGAACTTTTATAGTAATTTAAGAGCCCCTTCCGTTTAACAATGAAAGGATCGTTATGGATTTCAAAACTATTATTCTAGAAAAG
>JAFDIX010000197.1 GCA_019307805.1 Deltaproteobacteria bacterium
AAAGCTATTCAGACGGAGCGTCTTCAGTGGAACAACATGGTAAGCTGCCTTGGATACGGGCTTGGGATCATGGACTGGTGCGGATTCATCGGGCACAACGGTGCCATCCTCGGGTACAACAATTTTGTCACCTATCTTCCGAAAAGAGATGCCTTCGTTATCGTTATGTCCAATAAGTGTAATGAGGACGGGAAAGAAAACCCTGCCCAGGACGCCTTCCTTGGAATTACCAAAATCCTTTATCCTGAGCTGGTTCCCTGGGGAAAAAAATGAGCATTAACCGTCAGCTTTGGGAATCAAGTCTGCTGCACGCCCTGGACCCCTAATTGTCTAAACCCTTGCCCCTGGGGCAAGGATTCCTGTATTGGAATGAAAATTCACGACCCTGTCATGACAACTCCTCTCTCCTCAATCCCTTTTCCTTCCCTAACCGCTTGACAAGACGCCATCAAAAGGTAATAAAGTTTCGTCCAAATAAAAGATAGAGGTTTGAGGGAAAAAGCCTATGAAACTGCATGAATTTCAGGCAAAGGAAGTCTTCAGAAATGCGGGAATCCCTGTCCCGGAGGGGAAAACCATCAGCTCGTGGGACGAGGCCGTGGAGGCGGCCGAGGGTTTAGCCGGTCCACCCTGGGTGGTCAAGGCCCAGGTCCATGCAGGCGGCCGGGGTAAAGGGGGAGGCGTGCAGGTGGTCTATTCCCTGGAAGAGGTAAAAACCGCGGCACAGGCCATTCTGGACAACCCCCTGGTTACGGCCCAGACCGGTCCCGAGGGAAAAAAAGTCCACCAGGTGCTTGTTGAAGAGGGTGTGGAGATCGAACGGGAACTCTATCTGGCCATGGTCATAGATCGCTCCAGGGCAAAACCGGTGATGATTTTCAGCCAGGCCGGGGGCATGGAGATCGAAGAGGTGGCGGCAAAAACCCCTGAACTGGTGCTTGAAGAGTGGGTGGACCCGGCCTCCGGGTGGATGCCATACCAGGGAAGACGACTGGCCTACGGTCTTGATCCCCTTCCGGGGCCCGAGGCCCTCAAGGGAATCACCTCCGTAATGTCCGCCCTCTACAGGACCGTCCTGTCCAGGGACTGTTCCCTTGCGGAAATCAACCCCCTTGTCATTACGAAACAGGGGAAGGTTATGGCCCTGGATGCCAAGATGGACATAGACGACAATGCCCTGTTCCGGCAAAAGGATCTCAAGGCCCTCGATGACCACAGGGAGAAGGATCCACTGGAGGCAAGGGCCGAGGAGCACAATCTCAACTATATCCGGCTGGACGGCAACATAGGGGCCATGGTCAACGGGGCAGGCCTGGCCATGGCCACCATGGATGTCATCAAGATGGCGGGCGCTGAACCGGCCAACTTTCTGGATGTGGGGGGTGGCGCGAGCGAAGAGATGATTACCCGGGGCTTCGAGATCATCCTGGCGGACAGGTCGGTCCAGGCCCTTCTGATCAATATCTTCGGCGGTATCCTGAGGTGCGATGTCCTGGCCAGAGGGGTCCTGGCTGCTGCTGAAAAGACCCACATCCATGTTCCCCTGATCGTGAGGCTGGAGGGGACCAATGTAGAGGAAGGAAGAAAAATCCTTCAGGACTCCGACCTGGAGTTTCTGGTGGCCCGGGACATGAAGGAAGCGGCTGAGCTTATCACGAAACAAGTGAAATAGACGAATACACATCTGGAGTAATGGAGTATTGGTTGATTGTATTTGAAATGGGCGTTTTTCCTTAGGAGCGTGGGCGAGGACTTGAATATGAGTATACTTGTGGATGAAAATACCAGGGTGGTGGTTCAGGGGATAACCGGAAAAGAGGGCAGTTTTCACACCCGGCAAATGCTCGATTACGGGACTGTCGTGGCTGCCGGAGTGACCCCCGGCAAGGGTGGACAGGAGGCAGAGGGGGTGCCTGTGTTCAATACGGTCAAGGAGGCCGTGGAAAAGGAAGGGGTCAATACGTCCTGCATTTTTGTCCCCCCTCCTTTTGCGGCGGATGCCATTATGGAGTCGTCATCTGCAGGCATGAATGTGATCGTCTGCATCACCGAGGGAATACCGGCCCTGGACATGGTCAAGGTTGCCGATATTCTGGATAGCAGCGAGAGTGTCCTCATTGGTCCCAATTGTCCGGGCATCATCTCCCCGGGGAAGACCAAGGTGGGGATCATGCCGGGCCCCATTCACAAACCGGGGCATGTGGGTGTGATATCCAGAAGCGGGACACTCACCTATGAGGTCGTGGATCAGTTGACCAGGGTGGGACTGGGCCAATCCACCTGTATCGGCATCGGGGGCGATGCCATCATCGGCACCAGCTTCATCGACCACCTCAAAAAATTTGGGGAAGACCCTGAAACCCATGGTGTGGTTATCATCGGCGAAATAGGGGGCTCTGCGGAGGAAGAGGCAGCAGAATTCATTCAGGCGCACTTTGACAAGCCGGTGGTCGCATTCATTGCCGGACAAACAGCCCCTCCCGGAAAACGCATGGGGCATGCCGGTGCCATCATATCCGGAGGCAAGGGCAAGGCAGAGGACAAAATACAGGCCCTGGAGTCCGCCGGCATTACCGTAGCCCACAACCTGGGCCGACTGGGGGAAACCATGCAGGAAGTCATGGGAAAGTCCTGTTGACTTGGAGGTGCCTTGGTGTTAACATTTTTTTATATAATCTTTGGCACTCTGGAATACATATCTGACTGAACACTGTAAACCCTTTCGAGATCGGACAAACTGCGAAACGGGGACAATTTCTACCTACGGGTTTTAAAAAGGCAATGGACAAAATCGTCAGTCTGCAAGAGCGCATTGAGAGCAGGAGGCGCCGGGAACAGCGCAAGCGCTATTTTGGAAAAGTGGAGACCATTCAAAAGAGCGCAAGCGCTATTTTGGAAAAGTGGAGACCATTCAAAAGCTCATCCAGTGCTCCTCATGTCATGTGAAGTGTGCCATGTGCGGACTCCAGATACACGAGACGGCACCATCCTCAGAGGTCTCTTTCCCTTCCATGGGTCTTGCTTTTTGTGAGAGCTGCGGCGCTGAATTTGAAGATTTTCTGGCTGTTTCAAAGGGCAAGAAAGAATCTGACGTCTTTTGGCACAACGAGGAGTGGATAAAAATGTGGTCCACCTGGTTGAAGTACCGGCAGGCAATCCATGCATTCATGGACTCCACGGAATTCCAATTGCTGCTGGACGAACTGGATTCCCACTCATAGAAAGCGGAGGTCAACAATGTTTGGTATAGGCATGCCGGAACTTATCATTATTTTGATCATCATACTGATCATTTTCGGGGCGGGAAAACTCCCTGAGATCGGAAGCGGAATTGGAAAAGGAATAAAGAACTTTAAAAAGGCCACAAAGGAGCCGCCGGAGGAATTGACCGGCCCTGAAGAGGACAATCAAGAAACAGAAGATAAAGAGTAACAGGCATAACAAAAACGCCTTCCCCGCATCACCCTCTTTCGGGCTTGTTCAGGGAAGGCATTTTTATTTTATAGTGCCCTATAAAAGAGGCTGGTGGAAAATGTTCAGATACAAGGCATCCGAAAGCTGCGGGAGCGAGGCGTACTTAAGGGGGTACGCCGCAGCGACTGTGGGCGAGGATAACGCGGTAGATGGGTATTTTCCGCCAGCCTCTTAAAAGGGGATATCATCATCCGGAATGTTCGCCGGCTCCTCGCTTGGGGAACGGTCACCAGAGGATTCCGCCCTCCCCTGTTTGCCTGCAGATCCCAGCATCTGCATGTTCTGGGCAACGATTTCAGTCATGTATCTCTTGTTGCCGTCCTGGTCTTCCCAGGATCGCGTCTGCAATCTCCCCTCTATGTAGACTTCCTTGCCCTTGTGGAGGTATTCGCCGCAGATCTCACCAAGACGTCGCCACGCTACAATCCTGTGCCATTCCGTCCGTTCCTGCTTTTCCCCCGAATCCTTGTCTTTCCACTCTTCTGACGTGGCGACCGTGAAATTGGCCACCGCTGCCCCGCTTGGTGTGTATTTCAGCTCGGGGTCCTTCCCCAGTCTACCGACAATAATCACTTTGTTTACGCCCGCCATGTCTAGATCTCCCCTGTTTATTTGAAAAGTTCCGGTTTGGATCAGGATTGGAGCACCCTGTGGCTTCACCGGACCCTGCTCCTGATCATGGCTAGATAGAAGCAAACTAACACAGTCCTCTTTATCAGATCAAGCCATTAAAGCATTTCCATGTTGACGGATCACTACCGAAGATTTAAGCTATTGTTACCTCAGTGAAAATCCGGTTCAAGAGGGCCGGTTTTAGGCATTTCAAGTTTATTTTCTTTGCATAAATGGCCTATCACTCTGAACCGGCCATAGCACCAGGTTTTGTTCAGAATAAAAAGGAAAATTAAGGATAAAGCATGTTGAAAGTTATTCCTCTTGGAGGATTGGGAGAAATTGGCCTTAATATGATGGTCCTGGAATATGACCAATACATCCTGGTCCTGGATGCAGGGCTCATGTTCCCCGAGGAGTATATGCATGGGGTGGATGTGGTGATTCCGGATATCCGGTACCTCAAAGAAAATGAGGAGCGAGTGAAAGCCCTCATACTCACCCATGGCCATGAGGATCACATCGGTGCGGTTCCCTTTCTGCTCAGGGAATTGAATATACCCATTTACGGTACCGGCTTTACCCTGGAACTGTTGAAGGAGAAACTGAGAGAACACGGGCTCCTGGATACTGCACGCCTGGAGACTATCCATCCCGGAAATATAAACCCCTTCGGACCCTTCCGCATTGAGTTTATTCCGGTCAACCACAGCACCATAGAAGGTGTCGGAATGGCCATTGAGACCCCTGAGGGGCTATTTGTACATTCAGGGGATTTCAGGGTGGACCAGACCCCTTCAGATGGCCGGTTCACGGGTCTTGCCAGATTCGCCCATTATGGTGAGCGGGGTGTTCTCGCCCTCTGCTCGGATTCTACGAATGTGGAGAAAGAGGGCAATTCCCTGAGTGAACGGGATGTCAAACAGACCATTGACACCCTTTTCAGGTCCTGTCAGGGAAGGGTGATCGTCGCGGTGTTTGCATCCAACATCGCCCGGATCCAGCAGATCATCAATCTGGCGGTGAAATACGGCCGCAAAACAGTCCTGAGCGGAAAAAGCATGCGAACAAACGTGCGAATAGCGAAAGAGGCGGGCCTTCTCCAAATCCCGGAGGACCTGGAAATCAAGGAATCCGCTGTGAAGAACCTGCAGGATAACAAGGTTGCGGTGATTACAACAGGAAGCCAGGGGGAACCCATGTCTTCCCTGACCAGAATGGCCCAGAACACCCATAAACACCTGAAAGTCAAACCCGGCGATACCATTATCCTCTCATCACGCTTCATCCCGGGAAATGAGAGGGCCATCACCACCATCATCAACAATCTCTACCGCCTGGGTGCCGAGGTCGTCTATGAAAAGGTCTCCCACATCCACTCCTCGGGCCATGCCTACAGGGAGGAGCTGAAGTTGATGCTCAACCTGGTCAAACCCAAATATTTCATACCCGTGCATGGCGAATATAGACACCTTGTCAAACACGCCCAACTGGGTGAAGAGGTAGGCATTCCCCCGGAAAGATCCCTTGTCGTGGAGGACGGCACCAGCATCTGCTTTGAGAACGGAGAGGCCCGTATTGGCGACCGGGTCCACACAGGAAGGATTCTCGTGGATGGCAAGGGTGTGGGGGATGTGGGGGACCTGGTCCTGAGAGATCGACGAAGACTATCCGAAGATGGTGTTGTTATCGCCCTGATGGCTGTGGATGAGCAGACAGGAGAGATCGTCTATGGGCCCGACATTATCTCCAGGGGTTTCGTTTTTGAAGACCAGGGAGATATTATCCTGGAGGATGCCAAAACTATCATCCTGGAGATCATGGATGAAATAAAGGGGTTATCTCAAGTAGACTGGGGAGAGGTGGGGCAAGATACCAAGAGGAGGTTGAAGCGGTTTTTTTACAAGATCATTGAAAGAAGGCCCCTGATTCTGCCCATCATCATACCGGTATAAAAAGGATAACAAAAAATTGGCCAGGAAGACAAAAAACAAAGAGAAAACGCAGCAAAAACAGCCGACACCCATTCGCAGGGAAATTCGCGGCATCATTTTCACGCTCATTGTCGTCATTCTCGGGGTGAGTCTTTTCTCCTTCCATCCCAAGGACTTTGTTTTCGGAATCAAGACACCCGGGCCGGATGCGGTACTCAATCTTTTCGGCACGGTGGGTGCCCATCTGTCCGGGTGGATATTCTTTGTTTTTGGCTTTTCCTCCTTCTGGCTGGTGGTGGCATTTGTCGCCATGGCCATTCTCTCCTTCCAGGGAAAGAGACTGCCTTCTCCCACAAAAAATACCGTTGCCGTACTCTGCCTGGCCATATCTTTTGCCGGGATTCTTGGTTTGTACCTCCCTGAAACCATTTCCTACAGAGGCGAAGGGGTCATTGGAGAAGGGCTGCTTGGGTATTATCTTTCAGGCTATATGCAGAGATATCTCAATGACTTTGGATCCTATGTCCTCCTTGTGGCAGCCTTTCTGCTTTCCCTCATGGTCACGACCCGCATCTCCTTCGGATCCATCCTCTCAGCCATCTTCCGCTGGTCTGTCATGATAGCCAGGCCCGTCAAGGAATATTTCATCATGAGGAAAGAGAGGAGACGAAAACGGAAGGCCAGGGAAGAGACCATCAAAAAAGCCAAGAGGACGCCCAAGCGAAAGGTGACCATTATCGCGCCCAAAAAGGAACCCCCAAAAAAGCCGGCACAGGAAGCCTTTCCTTTCATGGACCTGGCCGGGAAATTCAAGCTTCCACCCATGGATCTCCTGGATGAACCCCAGACACAGGATTTCGTGAATATCCAGAAGGACAGTCTGGAAATGAATGCCAGGCGTGTTGAAAAAAAACTTGGCGACTTTGGGGTGGAGGGGGAAGTGGTGGAGATTCTGCCGGGCCCCGTGGTCACCATGTATGAATTCAAGCCTGCAGCGGGAATAAAAATCAGCAAGGTGGCCGGACTTTCCGATGATCTCGCACTGGTGCTCAGGGCACCTAGTGTCAGGATTATCGCCCCCATACCCGGAAAAGCGGCCATTGGCATAGAAATCGCCAACAATCAGAGGGCCCCGGTCGGGCTGCGGGAAGTCCTTTCCAGCCGGGCATTCCAGGAATCCACGCACAAACTGTCAATCGGACTCGGGACGGACATCTCCGGAGCACCCTTTGTCGCGGACCTGGCCAGGATGCCCCACCTCCTGGTGGCCGGCGCCACCGGGACCGGAAAGAGTGTTTCCCTCAATGCCATGATCAACAGTTTCCTGTTTAAAGTGCCCCCGGACCTGGTTCGCTTTGTGATGATAGATCCAAAAAGGATTGAACTCTCTATCTACAAAAATATCCCCCACCTGCTTCATCCCGTGGTCACGGAACCCAAGGAAGCGACCCGTGCCCTCAGGTGGGCGGTTCAAGAGATGGAGAGGCGCTACATGCTCCTATCGGATCGGGGGGTACGCAACATTGATGCCTATAACCGAAAAATCCTCAAGGAAAATAAAGCCGGGAAAAAGAAGGATGATACCGAGCCCGAAAAGACCCTCCCCTACATCATACTCGTTATCGACGAACTGGCGGACCTCATGATGATTTCATCGAGAGACGTGGAAGAATCCATCACCCGCCTGGCCCAGATGGCCAGGGCAGCCGGCATCCATCTCATCATCGCCACCCAGCGCCCGTCGGTGGATGTTTTAACCGGTATCATCAAGGCCAACTTCCCGGCCCGCATTTCATTCCAGGTCTCTTCCAGGGTGGACTCCCGAACGATTCTGGATACCATTGGAGCGGAGAATCTTCTGGGCGAGGGGGATATGCTCTTCCTGCCCCCGGGGGTTGCACAGCTTACAAGGATTCACGGTGCCTATATCTCCGAGGAAGAAGTCAAGAGAGTGACGGACTTCTTGAGAGAGCAGATGAAGCCGGACTATGACTCCACTATCATGGAAGAAGTTGCCAAGGACGATACGGTGGAAGAAGACGATATCGAGTTGGATGAAAAATATGACAGGGCCGTGGAGGTGGTTTTGCAGACCGGCATGGCATCCATCTCCATGCTCCAGCGCAAGCTGCGTGTAGGGTATAACAGGGCCGCCCGCATGATAGAGGCCATGGAAAAACAGGGCATTGTAGGTCCGTCAGACGGGGTCAGGCAGAGGGAAGTATTCGGACGAAGAGAAGATTGAAAAGCCGGAGTGGTGGAGTAATGGAGTCCTGGGGTTTTGGTAACCTGGAAAGAAATATTATTCTTATGCGCAAATTAGCCCTACCGTTGTTTTTATTTGTTTTCTTTGGTGTGGTAAATACCCTTTATGCAGGAGAAAGCATCCCTGAAATCCTGCAGGGTGTTCGGAATCACTATGGCACATTGCCCGGACTGACGGTCCCCTATGAGAGGGAAATCGTCACCAGATCCATGGCCATGCTGGGCACCCAGATGAAGGGCGATCTCGCTACGGGTCTCATCCATTTCAAACCGCCCCATTACCTGAAGGTTGAACAAAAAACCCCCAAGACAGAATACGTGATCAGTGACGGCAAGGTCCTCTGGTGGTATATCCCGGAGAAGGCCCTTGCCTATCGCTACCCTTCCGAAAAGCTGGGTAAGGAACTGCAGGTTCTCAGTGACACCTTTCAGGGTCTGAAACACGCAGAGAAAAACTTCAATATCACCATGAAAGAAATTGAGGGAAAAGGATACCTGCTGAATCTCATCCCTGATCCCCCCTGGCAGCAGGTGGAACACATCGATCCCCAGGAGTACCGCATTCGAATGATTGCGATCTACAATTACGTCGGAGGCATCACCCGTTTCATGCTGGAGAAACTCTCCGTGCGCTATGACCTTGATGAGGGTTCCTTTCAATTCAAGGTCCCCGACGGCGTCAAGGTCCTGGAGGAGAACTGATCTTTTTATTAGAGCAGGGCAATCGTCCCGCAGCTCAGATTCGGAAGCAATTCTTGG
>JAFDIX010000934.1 GCA_019307805.1 Deltaproteobacteria bacterium
TCGCACGGGTCACTACTTTCACGATGTCCGCGCCCGTATCGGCCAATCTGTAAAAGAGTTTTTTAAGCGCAGCCCGGGTAGGGGTTTCATGAAGCATATGGCAGGATATGATCACCCGGCTTTTGCCCCGCCTCCGGAAGAGCTGTTGCCGAAGGTCGGAAGGCATTCCGTGCTCTACATCCACAAACTCTGCGCCAAGCTCCAGGGCCTCGGACAGGATCTGTGCATGGGTGGGGTAATCATTGGCGCCCTTTCCGCCTTGCTGCCTGGAGCGGTAGGTGATGATAACCGGTTTAGGGGTCAGGGGAATGATATCCCCCAGCCGGCAGGATGACATGACATCCATCCTGAGTTCAAAAAGGTCCGCGAGTGACTCGGCCCCGCGCATCTTTGAAATGGCTTCCTCGGTATCCCTGGCCAACAATCGCCGTCCGATGGGAGAGGCTTTTCCAGAGTGTCCCCCGGGGCGGGAGGCTGATCCGCCTTTCCAGACTCTTCTGAACCCTGAATATTGTTCCTCAGTCTGTTGAGGAATTTGACCATTTCCTCATGGTCCCGCCCTCTGATAATATGGGTGAGATAGGAGAGCTGGGAGTTGATTTTTTCGATCTGCGTCACGGTATGGGGGTTAAACATGATTTCACAGAGCAGGTGATCATCCTGGGAGAGGAGACCTGTTGCCGTGTCCAGATGCTTTTTGAAGGTCCCTCCGGGGGCTTCCTGGTTTTTCATGCAGGCGGCAAAGACCATGGATGATGCAAAGGGGATGGAGAGGGAGTAGGCAATGGTCCTGTCATGTTCCTCAAAGGAATACTCGTAGACACTCAGGCCAAGGCCCCTGTAAAAACTCCTGAAAAATGCCTTTCCTTCTTCATCAGACTCCTTGATGATGATGGCATTCTGGTCGCTCAAATTTCTCAGATCTGAAAAAGTTGGGCCGAACATGGGATGGGTGGAGACATACCTCCTGTCCAGGGTACCGTAATAATCCTGCAAACCCGTCTTGACCGAGGCAATATCCGACAGAATACAGTCCTGGGGCAGATAGGGAAGTGCATCTTTAAAGGCCCCTTGGATATTTGTGATGCTCACCGCATTAATGGCGAGCTCGGGCATGAAATCCTTTATCTCATCCAACTCAGACAGCCTGATGGACTTGAACAGGTATTTGAGTTTTTTGATGTCTACATCATACACTGCCACGTCATGGTCAAGGCAGAGTTCTTCAACCAGCCAGGACCCCATGCGGCCGGCTCCCATAATGAATATTTTCACGATACTGTCCTCTCTTTATAGCAACCCACCAGTTTGAAAGCGGTGGTCATGGATTTCACTTCCTCGACAGCCCCTATGATGTTCTCATCTCTATCGGAGCCGATGAAATCGAGAAAAAAGGCATAGTTCCCGGGTGATTTAGGAATGGACTCGATCCTTGTCAGATTAATATTTCTATTTGCAAAGACTTCCAGCACCCTAAAAAGAATCCCTGCCTTGTCTTCTGTTGAAAAAATAATAGAGCACTTCTTTCCTTCTTCCTGGTTTTCTTTGCCCGAAAGGACCAGAAATCTTGTAATATTCCTGTCAAAGTCTTCAATGTTTTCCTTGATGATCTCGAGATCATAGAGCTCGCCACAGAGCCTGCTGGCGATCACGGCAGCGGCCTTTGGCCTGTTTTCTGAAAGCATCTTTGCCGCGGCAGCGGTGTTATAGTAGGGGGATGACTCCAGCTTGTTCCTGGAGAGGAATTGGCGACATTGGGCCAGGGCCTGGGAGTGGGAATAGACCATCCTGAGTTCCCGATGGTCTGTCCCGGGCAGGGCAAGGAGACAGTGGTGGATGGGAAGTTCCACCGCCCCCACCACGTAAAGGTCTGCCTGGATGAGAAACTCGTTGATCTGTCCGACAACCCCGCCAAGTGTGTTTTCCACGGGGACTATTCCGAAATCATAGAGTCCGGATTGAATCCCCTCAAAAAGGTCCACGAGTTCCGTGCAGGGCATGGGGATGAGATCCTCATTCCACTCCCTGGCGGCCACTTCCCCGTAAGAGCCGTGTTCACCGTGAAATGCCAGGAGCTTATAGTCCTTCTTTTGGAGGTTTTTACTTTCCCGCAGTATCTCATCATAGAGCTTCTCCATCAGTTCACCATGGACAAGACCTGTAGCGTTTTCCCGAATCCTTTTGAGTATTTCGTTTTCTCTCTTGCTGTCTTCGACCCGGGTCTTGAGCCTTCTGGCCAACAGGGCCAGCTCCATTCGGTTGTTCAGGAGTTTAACAATCCTGGAGTCAAGGAGATC
>JAFDIX010000935.1 GCA_019307805.1 Deltaproteobacteria bacterium
CTCAAAACACTCTATTCTTTCCTCTGTTGGAAGTTTAAGAAATTCGGCGAATTTCTCGTCCAGGATGTTCATCTGATCCTCCTTTAAGATCTGGATGACATATCCTTCATCATTATTTCATCAATGTCGCTACTGTCCAGGGTCTCTCTCTCAAGCAGGGCTTTGGCCATCCGGTGAAGGACCTCCGGATTATCCCTGATGAGCTTCGTTGACTTTACATAGGCCCCGATCACTATTTCCCTAACCTCCTCATCAATCTTTTGGGCTGTCATCTCGCTGTAATCCCTGTGCTGGGAAATCTCCCTGCCTAAGAATATCTGCTCCTTCTTTTTGCCAAAGGTCAAAGGACCCAGAGTCTCACTCATACCGTAATCACAAACCAGCTTTCTTGCCAGATCAGAGGCCTTTTCAATATCGTCCCCTGCCCTTGTTGTCTGGACATTGAGCACAATCTCTTCTGCCGCCCTGCCGCCCATCAATATGGCGATGCTGTTTAACAGGTATTCTTTCGGATAGGTGTGCTTTTCATCCACGGGGAGTTGCTGGGTCTGTCCCAGAGTCCGACCCCTCGGGATAATGGTCACCTTATGGATGGGATCCGTATCGGGAAGTAACCTGGCTACCAAGGTATGCCCTGACTCATGACAGGCAGTGATCTCCTTTTCTTCATCGCTGATGACCAGGCTCCTCCGCTCCGGGCCCATCAGGACCTTGTCCTTGGCATCCTCAAAATCCACCATCTCAACCCTCTCTTTTCCACGCCTTGCGGCCATGAGCGTAGCCTCATTCACCATATTTTCCAGGTCGGCTCCGGTAAACCCGGGGGTCCCGCGGGCAAGGACCTTGAGGTCCACGTCCCGGCCTATCCGTTTCTCCTTGGTATGAACTTTCAAGATACCATCGCGGCCTTTAATATCCGGAACCGGCACTACCACATGGCGATCGAATCGGCCGGGTCTCAGTAGGGCTGGGTCGAGAACGTCGGGCCTGTTAGTCGCTGATATCAATATTACGCCTTCATTGGACTCAAAACCGTCCATTTCCACGAGGAGCTGATTGAGTGTCTGTTCCCGCTCATCATGTCCGCCTCCCAGCCCCGCTCCGCGGTGTCGGCCAACGGCATCTATCTCGTCAATGAATATTATGCAGGGCGCATTCTTCATGCCCTGCTTAAAAAGGTCTCGGACCCTTGAAGCACCGACGCCTACAAACATCTCCACAAAATCCGATCCGCTGATGCTGAAAAACGGAACACCTGCCTCACCGGATATGGCCCTCGCCAAGAGGGTCTTACCGGTACCGGGGGCCCCTGTCAGGAGAACGCCTTTTGGGATTCTCCCTCCAAGCCGGGTGAACCTTTTGGGGTCACGGAGAAATTCTACAATCTCCTCAAGTTCTTCCTTGGCTTCCTCAATGCCCGCCACGTCCTCGAAGGTGACCTTGTCTTGAGAATCAGCCATGAGCCTGGCCCGGCTTTTTCCCAAGGAGAGTATTTTCCCTCCCCCGCCCTGCATCTGCCGCATGAAAAACAGCCAGACGCCTATCAGCAACAGCATCGGAACCCAGGAGAGAAATACCCGAAACCATGCGGGATCCTCCGCGGGTTTCACAGATATCTTGACATCCTTGCTCCTCAGCAGGTTGATCAGTTCAGGATCCTTTGGGGCGAACGTCCTAAATGGCCCCTGTGCGGACATCCCCGATATGCTGTCACCCCGCATGGTCACCTGGATGACACTTCCGTTTTCTACCATGGCGAGAAAATCACTGTAACTGACAGAGATACTGCTGCTTTTAGGTTGTTTAACTGATTGAAACAGGATGATCGCCACGCAGGCGATTACGAGCCAGAGAGCGCGGTTTTTATGGAATCGATCCAATTTGATATAACCTTAAGAACTTAGTTCGCTTCGCTCACATGTTCCAACATTCCATTATTCCATGTGGCCGGCATAAAAACAAGATGCCATTAAAAACCTTTCATTTCAATAAGTGAAGATGTGGACGTTGT